>JBIJAP010000208.1:0-6296 GCA_044345715.1 Rubrivivax sp. | reverse complement strand
GATGGTGGCGACGAGGGCCTGCACGCCCTGCGCCTGCAGCCGCGCGGCCTCGGCGTTGATGGCGTCGGCCTCGTCGGTGAAGCGCAGCCCGGCCACGCCTGAGGGCACCACGATGCTCGGCGTGCCGCGCGTGACGGCACCGATGAAGCCGACCTTGATGCCGCCGTAGGTCTTGATCACCGAAGGCGCCATCAGCGGCGTGCCGTCGGCCTTGAGCACGTTGGCCGCGAGGTGCGGGAACTTCGCGCCTTCGTGGCGGCCGAGCGCACACGACATGGCCGTGTCGCCGGGCTGGGCCTGCCGGCAGCCGCCGGCCAGCACGCGCTGCAACTCGGCCGCGCCCGCGTCGAACTCGTGGTTGCCCAGAGCCGCCACATCGACGCCGATGCGGTTCATCACGTCGATGGTGGCTTCGTGGAAGAAGATGGCGCTGATGAGCGGCGTGCCGCCGATGGCGTCGCCGCTGCTCACGACCACGCTGTGCGCGGCGCCGCGCCGCAGCTCCTTCACCAGGCCAGCGAGCTCGGCCGTGCCGCCGACGTTCACGCGCAGCGGCGGCGCCGGGTTGGCGGCCGTGCTGGCGGGGTTGGGGTGCGGCAGGTTCAGTGCCGCGGCCTGCAGGTGCCCGTGCAGGTCGTTGAAGGCCACCACGCGCAGCGTGACGGGCTCCTTCGGTGCGGGCGCGGTGGCGCAGCCGGCCAGCAGCGCGGTCGTCGCGGCCAGGGCCAGGGCGGATTGGCGGATCAGGTACATGGCAAGGCCTTCTTCAGTAGCTGGCGCCCGGGTGAGTGCCGGGAAGGGGGCGGTGGGTGCCGGCAAGCACCGCTTCGATGTCGGTGAGCAACCCGCTGGCGCCGATGCGGAAGCGGCGCGGGTGCACGGCGTCGGCGCCAAGGGCCTGCGCCGTGAGGTCGATGTACAGCGCGGCGTCGGCCACGGTGCGGATGCCACCGGCCGGCTTGAAGCCGACGTGGCCGCGCGCAGCAGCGTCACCCGCTTCATGCGCCACGATGGCAGCCAGCAGACGCCCGGCCGCGGCCGGCGTGGCGCTGACGGGCCGCTTGCCGGTGCTCGTCTTCAGGAAGTCGGCCCCGGCGTCGAGCGCCATGCGGCAGGCGGTGTCGATGGTGGCGGCATCGGCCATCTCGCCGGTTTCGAGGATCACCTTCAGCAAGAGGCCGTCGCAGGCGCGGCGCACGGCAGCCAGCAGCGAGGGCGCGGCGGTGAGCTGGCGGTAGGGCAGCACCACGTCGACCTCCTGTGCGCCGGCATCGACGATGGCGCGCGTGTCGCGCACGGCGCGCTCGATGTCGCTGCCGCCGTCGGGGAAGTTGGCCACCGCGGCCACCGCGATGTGCGCAGGCAGCCGTGCGCGCGCAAAGGCCGCCAGCCGTGGCCACACACACACCGCGGCCGCGGCGCCGCGGCCCGGCGCGCCGATAGCCTTGGCGCACAGCGCCTCGATCTCGGCTTCGCCACCGGCCGTGTCGTGGCCGTCGGACAGGCTGGTGAGGTCGAGGCAGGCCAGCGCCGTGCTGGCGGTGGCATCGAGGTCACTCAGCTGTGGCGTCATGCGGTGATCTCCAGGCCCTGCACCACGGCCACCAGCAACTGCACCGCACGTTCGCTCGCGGCCTGCGCGGTAGCCATCGTGTGGCCGTGGCTCAGCGTCTCGGCACTCAAGCCGGCGGCCATGTTCGTCATCATCGACAACGCCAGCACACGCAGGCCAGCATGGCGCGCGAGGATGGTCTCGGGCACCGTGCTCATGCCCACGGCCTGCGCACCGAAGGCCTTGAGCATCCGGATCTCGGCCGGCGTCTCGAACTGCGGCCCCAGCACCCAGGCGTACACGCCATGGGGCATCGCCTGCCCGGTGGCTGCCACGGCCGCGGCCTGCGCCTGCGTACGCAACGCGGGGCAATAGGCCGCGCCCATGTCGACGAAGCGGCTGTCGCCCTTCTCGCCCACCAGCGGGCTCATCTGCACGACGTTGAGGTGGTCCTCGATCAGCATCACGCTGCCCGGCGGCATGGTGGCGTCCAGGCTGCCGGCGGCGTTGGTCTGCACCAGCACCTGCACGCCCAGGGCGGCGAGCGTGCGGATGACGCCTTTCATGCCGTCGGCCGCGCCGGTTTCATAGCTGTGCTTGCGGCCAGCCAGCACGAGGACGTCTTGCGCGCCCAGCCGCCCGGCCTTGAGCACACCCGCATGGCCGCCGATGGCGAGCACCGGGAAGGCGGGCAGGTCTGAATAGGGCACGGACACGGCGTCCTGCACCTGCTCGGCCAGCGGCCCCCAGCCGCTGCCCAGCAGCACGGCGATGCGGGGTTGGCGCGGGCCCAGGCGCTGGCGCAGCAGCGCGGCGCTGGCGCTGACGAGGTCGTCGAGGTTCATGCGGGGTGGGTTCCGGGTTCGGTGAGGGCGCGCAGCAGCCGCTCGGGCTCGTCGACGCCTAGGAAGAGTTCATGCACCTCGCGCTCGCCCGTCAGCGTGGCCAGCCGCGTGCGGGGGGCCAGTGCCAGACGCAGGTTTGCGCGGCCCATGCCGACCAGGCGCAGGCGGCCCTTGGCGCGTGCGGGTGCCGCGCCGCGGTGCAGGCTGGCGGCGACGATGGCCGTGCGCGGCACGACGATGTCGTCGACGAGGCCGTGGCGCAGGTGCAGCGTGGTGGCATCCAGCGCCACCGGCCGCCAGCGCGTGGCGCGTGCCTCGGCCCACAGGAACAGCGCGCCGTAGACGCTGAGCGCCGTCACGATGCCGGCCACCAGCGGGCCCGCCATCAGGTGCAGCAGCCCATGCACGATGGGAATCTCGACGCAGGCCAGGATGACGAAGCCCATCTGGTTGGACAGGTTCTGGCCTTGCCGGTGCACGGCGAACCAGCGTTCTCCCGCGGCCGGCTCGCCGGCCAGCCAGCGCCGCGGCGCCAGCGCGTAGAGCCACAGGCGCGCCTCGAGCTTGAACCAGGGCAGGCGGCCGTTGGCGGCCTGGCCCGTGAGCCGGGCCGTGCGCGCGGCTTGTGCATCGAGCGCGGCGTGCAGGTCGGTCTCGAACAAGCCTGGCAGCACCTGGCCTTGGCGCTGGGCCTGCCGCCGACGCGCCGCCCCGGCGGCCAGCTGCCGCAGGCCCAGCGTGACGAGCGCCAGCTGCGCCAACACCAGCGCGCCGATCACCACCCAGCGCAGTGGCTCCAGCCACAGCCAGACCTGCTTGTTCTCGGCCGGCAGCAACCACCCACCGATCCAGATGCCCGCCAGCGCGATCGTCAGCGCGCCGAAGCCGGCAGCCCGCCCACGCGGCGCCGGCTGCAGCCACCACCACAGCAGCGGCAGCACCAGCAGCAGGTCGATGGCCAGCGCCCAGTCGGGCAGCGGCTCGTGGCGGTGGCGCGCGAGCCACGGGATGGCCACGGCGTAGCCCGCCAGCACCAGCAGCGCGGCCGTGGCGAAGCTGGCGCGCGGGTGTTGGCGAAGCAGCGCGGGCGGATTCATGAGCGTTCCAGGTGGGCCGGGCCGAAGCTGCACGGCAAGAGTTGCCCCAGTGTGAAACTGGCGACGAGCGTGTGTGCATCGGCCACGTAAATGGGGCAGTCGTCGGCGGCGAACTCGCGGATCTTCTGCCGGCAGCCGCCACAGGGCGTGACGGGCGTGCCGGGCTCGGCTGCCACGGCGCACACCGCCACCGCCAGCACGCGCTTGCCGCCCGCCGCCACCAGCGCGGCGAGGGCCGAGGTTTCGGCGCACCAGCCTTGCGGGTACGCGGCGTTCTCGACATTGCAGCCGGCATGGATGCGGCCCTGCTCATCAAGTACCGCGGCGCCGACCGCGAAGCGCGAGTAAGGCGCATGCGCGTGGGCCCGCGCGGCGCGGGCGGCGGCGATCAGCGTATCGCGCTTCTCTTGCGTCTCGTGTGCCGTGGCGGAGTCGCTCACTTGGGCCCCTGCGCCGCCTCGCGCGCGCGGCGGTGGTAGTCGTCGTAGCTGGCGGCCGTGCTGCCCAGGCAGCGCTGGCGCTCGGCGGCGTCGGGCAGCTTGCGGCACTCTCGCTGTTGCCAGCCTTGCACGGTCTGGTAGACGTCGCGGCTGCTGCACGCGGAGAGGCTTGCCGCCGCCAGCACCAGGGCGAGGATGGCAGCTGTCTGCACAGACGGTTTGCAGGTGCTCATAACCCGATTGTCTCTGTTGCCGATGCTGCCGCCGCAATGAAGCAAGGCGGGGCCTATGGCCTCATCGCGAAGCAGCGCGCCTGCCGCGCGAAAATCGGAACAGTGCATCGGCTCGCCAAAAAGAACATGGCGTGATGCACACGAGCTCGCGCAGCAACCTGCAATTGAAGATGGCCACCTCTCCGCCTCCCAAGGTCAAGATCTGCTGCATCGCCGACGAGGCCGAGGCGCGCCTGGCTGTGACCCACGGCGCGGCCGCCATCGGTCTGGTGTCGGCCATGCCCAGCGGCCCGGGCGTGATCGACGACGCCACGGTGGCGCGGGTGGCCGCCGCCTTGCGCGGCGAACCGGTACGCAGCTTCTTGCTCACGGCCCGCACCACCGCTGACGGCATCGCCGCGCAACACGCCGCCGCCGGCACGACGACGCTGCAGCTCGTCGACCACGTGCCGCTGCCGGAGCTTCAACGCCTGCGCACGCTTGTGCCGGGCGTGGAGCTGGTGCAGGTGGTGCACGTCACCGGCGCGGCCGCGTTGGCCGAGGCGCTGGCCGTGGCGCCGTTCGTCGACGCGCTGCTGCTCGACAGCGGCAACCCGCAGGCCGCCGTCAAGCAGCTCGGCGGCACCGGCCGCACGCACGACTGGGCGCTGGCCCGCCGCATCCGCGACGCTGTGTTCCCGCGGCCGCTGTGGCTGGCCGGCGGCCTGCGTGTGCACAACGTGGCCGAGGCCATCGCCACCGTTCAGCCGAACGGGTTGGACCTGTGCACTGGCGTGCGCAATCAAGGTCGGCTGGACGCCGCGACGCTCGCCGCCTTCATGCACGCCGTGCAGACAGCAGACAGCGCCGACAGCGCCGACAGCGCCAAAGCCTTGCGCTGACGCCGCCCGGCGCGCGCTGGCAGCATCGCGGCCCATGGATTCGCTCTCGCAAGCCGCGCTCGGCGCGGCCGTCGCCGTGGCCGTAATGCAGCGGCACACCGCCCTCTGGAAGGCCGCCGCCTTTGGCGCCGTGGCCGGCACGCTGCCCGACCTGGACGTGTTTATCGACCACGGCGACCCCGTCCTCAACATGGTGCTGCACCGGGCCGAAACACATGCGCTCTTCTGGCTCACCTTGTTCTCGTTGCCGCTGGGCTGGGCGATGGCAGCGCTGGCCCGAGAACGCCCGCTGCTGAGCCGCTGGTGGCTGGCCTCGTGGGCGGCGCTCATCACGCACCCGCTGCTCGACGCCTTCACGGTGTACGGCACGCAGCTGTTCCTGCCCTTCAGCAACGAGCCCGTGGGCCTGGGCAGCATGTTCATCATCGACCCCGCCTACACGCTGCCGCTGCTGCTGGGCGTGCTGGCCGCGCTGGCGTTGGCGCGGCGCGCGGCGGCGCTCAAGATCAACGCCGCCGGACTGGTGCTCAGCACCACCTACCTGGGCTGGAGCGCGCTGGCCCATACGCACGTGGCCGACCTGGCGCGCGAGTCGCTCGCCGCGCAGGGAATCAAGGCCGACCGGCTGCTGATCACGCCCACGCCCTTCAACACCGTGCTGTGGCGCGTGGTGGCGGTCGACGAGGCCGGCAGCGCCTACCGCGAAGGCTTCTACTCGCTGCTCGACGCGCCTGCCGCGCCCGCCGAGCGCATCCACTTCGACCGCTTCGAGCGCGGCAATGCGCTGGCAGCGGAGCTCGGCAGCAGCGACGGCATGCAGCGCATCCAGGCCTTCAGCGGCGGCTTCTGGGCCATGAACGAGCAAGGCGGCCGCGTCCGCATCAGCGACCTTCGCATGGGCCAGGAGCCCACTTACGTGTTCGCGTTCGAGGTCGCCACGCGGCACAGCGCACCGGTGGCACTGACGCCGACCGTGCACGTGGGCCGCCGTGCCGACCCCGAGCGCGCGCTGCCCTGGATCTGGCGCCGCCTGCAGGGCGAGCAACTGCCGCCGCCGCGCTGAAGACCACCGCTCGTCCGCCTAGGGGCGCGCTTCGTCGCCTGGGGATGGGCAGCCCGCAGCCAGTGGCTAGTGTAGTGTTCGACTCTTGAAGGAACTTAATTGAGTTTTCCACCTCCAATGCTCTACTTCGGTTTGCAATGGAGCGAAAAATTGCGAGTTGCCCCAGGGATAGAGTTGACGGATGA
>JBIJAP010000207.1:0-6343 GCA_044345715.1 Rubrivivax sp. | reverse complement strand
GCTCCTGTCTGCCTGACCGAAGCAGCTCTAAGGCGGGCGTCCTCCTTATCGCGGTACTGCCGTACCAGTTCCGGTGGAATCGGCAGCAGAAGGGCGAGCTGGTGCACGCCAAAGCAGACGATCACGACCAAGAGCCAGTACAGCATCGAAGTCATGTCGAGCTTCACTGCCCGGTCAGCCGAGCTTTGCCACCAGCGCTTCGGGCTGCAGGTGCGTGTAGCGACGAAGCATGGTCAGGCTCTTGTGGCCCGTGATGCTGGCCACCTCCAGGGGATGCAGGCCCTTCTCGAAGAGCCTCGAGGCGGCCTCGTGACGGAGGTCGTGCCACCTGAGGTCCTTGATGCCAAGGTCCGCTGGCCCTGACCGGAAGCGACTTCAGCACCTCGACCGCACGCTTCGACAGAGGCAGAACCGGCGGCACCCCTTTGTTGCCGTGCCGGCGGAACGAGGCGGGAATGGTGACGACCTGTCGCTCCAGATCGATCCACTCCCATTGCACCTGGACAAGCATGCCTTGCCGCAGGGACGTCTCGATGGCCAGGTCGAACGCCTGGACGGCACATGGGTTCTCGCTGTCCGAGAGGGCCGCAGCGATCCGCTCGTACTCCCCGGCCCGTAGTCGGCGGTCGCGTTCGCGGGAACCGGAAGGTTTGCGGATGTTCTTGAGCGGATTCAGCAGGCTCTCCATACCCCACTCCTTCCGAGCTATCTCGAAGAGGTGGGACACGAGCGCCAGTTCCAGCCGGATCGTGTTCTCGGCGCGACCGGCGGCCCGCCGCATGTCCCGGTACTGCGCGAAGTCGGCGCCCTTCAGGTTCGCGAGGTAGCGATGGGCCAAGGGCTCACGCAGCCATCGGTCGACGCGCTGGAACTCCTGGGCAGGGTGGGCCTTGCGGCTGCAGATCTCGGTCTTGTAGCGCTTTAGCGCTTCGGCGAGCGTGGTCCGCTCGGCCTCGACTCTCGACGCGAAGATGCCGCGATCCATCTCCGACTCAACGACACGAGCCCAGGCCTCTGCCTCGGCGTGCGTGTCGAAGGTCTTGTGCTGCGGGGGGTACCCAAGCCGACGGACCTGTGCCCGCCAGTACTTGCCCCGTTTGGTGACTGTTGCCATGTGCGATGACCCGAATTGGTGGGTTCATCGCCAGTCTTCCGCTGTGCCAGTTTTGTGCCAATGTCCAGAAATTCGCCGGTTTCGGCAGCGTCTGTAACAAGCAAAAACGGCCTAGCGTCTCCGCTAGGCCGTTGATTTTCAACACTAAATTTTTTTTGGTGGGCCCTGCGTGACTCGAACACGCGACCAACGGATTAAGAGTCCGCTGCTCTACCAACTGAGCTAAGAGCCCTGGGAACCTGGATGAACCGGGCCACACGGTGAGGTGTGGTGGGTCGTGCGTGACTCGAACACGCGACCAACGGATTAAAAGTCCGCTGCTCTACCGACTGAGCTAACGACCCGTTGTCCGCAGAGCCCAAGACTATAGCACGGGCATTCGCTCGCGCGGCGCGCCGGCTCACGCCCGACTGTGGCGCTCGATCAACAGACGCAGCACCTCGCCCGCAGCCACGAAGCCGAAGGTGGCCGTCACGGTGACGCTGGAGCCGTAGCCGTGGCAGTTGAGGCTGCCGTCGCCAGCCTCGCACTGCTCGACCGGCGCGGCCACCGCCTCGCGCGAGAAGACGGCGCGCAGCCCCATCGGGCCCTGGCGCGGCGCAGCACCAGTCTTGCGCAGGCGCTGGCGCAGGCCGGCCAGCAGCGGGTCGTGCGTGGCCAGGGCCAGGTCGTCCACCTCCACGGCCTGCGCGCGCTGCTTGCCGCCCGCCGCACCAGCAATCACCAGCGGCAGGCCCACGTGCAGACTCCAGGCGGCGAGGTGCGTCTTGGCCGAGGCCTCGTCGCAGGCGTCGATGACGGCGTCCACGGGCGCCGGCAGCAGCGCGGGCCAGGTGTCCGCACTGGCGAACTGCTCCACCGGCAGCAGCTCGCAGCCGGGGTGGATGTCGGCACAGCGGCGCGCCAGTGCCTCGGCCTTGGCCATGCCGAGCGTCGAGCCCAGGGCCTGCGCCTGGCGGTTGACGTTGCTCTCGGCCACATGGTCGAGGTCGACCAGCACGAGGCGCGCCACACCGCTGCGCGCCAGGGCTTCCGCGGCCCAGGAGCCCACGCCACCCAGGCCCACCACGGCCACGCGCGCGCCGCGCACGGCGACGTAGCCCGCCTCGCCGTACAGCCGACGCAGGCCACCGAAGCGACGCTCGAGGTCGGCACCCGGCTCCGCCGGCGGCAGCGCCATGGCCAGGCCCGGAAGCGGCGCGTTCACGCCATCTGCTCCAGCCGCCACATCTGGTAGCGCAAGGCCAGTACGGCCCCGGCCAAAATGCCGCCGAAGGCGATGAAGCTGCCCAGTGCGAGCGTGGACACGCCGCTGAGGCCCTGCCCGATGGTGCAGCCCATGGCCGTGACGCCGCCCACGCCCATCAGCACCGCGCCGACCACGTGGTTGGCCGTGTCCTCGGTGCCGGCGAAGCCTTCCCAGCGGAAGCTGCGCGTGGCCAGCGCCACGGCCGCCGATCCGAGCACGACGCCGAACACGCTGACGATGCCGACGGTGAGCGTCTTGCTCTTGTCGCTGAACAGGATGAGCCAGTCCACCGTGTAGGCGATGGGCGCCACGAAGGTGAGCGACTCCATGCGCTGCGTGTTCGTGGCCAGCCACACCTCCTCGAGCGTGGCCGGGTGCTCGGCCAGGTGCCCGAGCCGGCCCGTCACCCACCACACGCCGACGATCACCGCACCGAGGCCGAGGCCGGCCAGCAGGGCCTCCCCGCTGCGCCCTTCGGGCCGCATCAGCGCAAACACGACAAGAGCGCCGCCGATCAGCCCACCGAGCAGCAGCGCCGCGTTCGGCGTGGCCATGCCAATGGCATACGACAGCAACGAGGGCAGATCCTGCCCGGCCGGCAGCGTGATGGCCACGGCATCCACCGTGGCCACGCGCGCCACCGCGGTGATGCCGCGCAGCGTGGCGTACGACGCCACTGCCAGCACGAAGAACACCACCAGGCTCTTCAGGCTGCCGCCGCCGATGCGCACCAGCGTCTTGCTGCCACAGCCCGAGGCCAGCACCATGCCAAAGCCGAACAGCAGGCCGCCGAGCAGGTTGGACAGCCAGATCAGCCGCGGCCCCGCATACACGCTTTGCCCCGCCTGCACCCAGCCAGCGGCGACCATGCCGTTGAAACCCAGCATGGCCACACCGATGGCCATGAGCCACATGCGCATGCGACCCCAGTCGCCCATGTTGACGATGTCGGCCACCGCGCCCATGGTGCAGAAGTGCGTGCGCTGCGCGATGGCGCCAAAGACGATGGCCAGCGCGAACGCCGCCGCCAGCACCTGGGCGATGAGGCCCGGAAGATCAGACTCTTGAATCATGGGGCGGCGATGCTAGGGCATCGCGGGGTGGCGTGCCGGCCGCAACCGGCCGCGCGATCACTTGGGCAGCGTGGCCAGACGGTCCTTGCCGGCTTGCGCAGCCTCGGACGAGGGGTACTCCTTCATGAGCTCCTCGATGGTGCGGCGGGCGGCCCGGCCGTCCTTCATCTCGGCCTGGCTGTTGGCCAACGCCAGCAAGGCGTCGGGGGCGCGCGGGTGCAGCGGCGCGCTGCTCACGAACGCGCGGAACAGGTCGATGGCCTGCCTGTAGTCGCGCCGTCCGTAGTGCGAATTGCCTAGCCAGAAGCGCGCCGCATCGGCGTAGGGGCTGCCCGGGTAGCGGCGCAGGAAGCCGGTGAACAGCTGCACTGACTTGTCGAAGTCGCCGCCGCGAATGGCCGCGAAAGCCTCTTCGTACGCACGGCGCTCGTCCTGCTCGACCATGAAGTCGCGGCCGTCGAGCGTCACCTTCACTGGCTCGATCTTCTTCAGCCGCTCGTCGAAGGCCTGGGCCAGGTCGCGCTGGCGGCGCTGCGCCTCGCCGAGTTCCTTCAGCAGCGTTTCGTCGTTGCCGCTGAGCTTGGCCAGCTCACCGCGCAGCGCGACGAGCTGGTTGTTCAGCTCGAGCAGGCTGCGGCGCAGCGTGGCGACCTCGTCGGTGAGCCGCGTGCGTTCGGCGGCGGCGGCGGTGATCTCGGCCTCGCGCTTGGCCGACTGCTCCTCCATCGTCGCCAGGCGCGCACGCAACTCGACGATGGCCTTGCGTGCTTCTTCGTCGTTCAGGAAGGCCGCTGCCGGGCCGGCGCCGAGCAGGCCCACCAGCGGCACCCACACCAGCCAGACGGGCGCCTTCATCAGCGGTCCTTCAGCTCGGCGCGGCGGTTGCGCGACCAGGCGGTTTCGTCACCGCCCTGGGCGGCAGGCCGCTCTTCGCCGAAGCTCACCGCCTCGAGCTGGCGTTCGGCCACGCCCAGCAGCACCAGCGAGCGCACCACGGCCTCGGCACGCTTCTGGCCGAGTGCCAGGTTGTATTCGCGGCCGCCGCGCTCGTCGGTGTGGCCCTCGATCACCATGCCCTTGCCGGTGTCGCGCGCCAGCACGCGGGCATGGCCCTCGATCAGCGACTGGAAGTCGCTCTTGATGGCAAAGCTGTCGAAATCGAAGTAGACGGTGCGCTGGGTCGGCGCAGCGAGCATGGCCGCGGCCGCAACGGGGGCGGCCGCCCGTGCGGTGGCGGCCGCGTCGCGCGCCGCCAGGTCGACGGTGGGCACGCTCGACTGTGCGGTTCCCGTCGCGGCCGCGGCCGGCGCCGCGGTGGGCGCCGGCGCCGCAGCCACCGGCGTGGCGGTGGCAGTCTGCACCGGTGCCGCGGCGGTGGGGGCCACGGGGCTGGGCGAGGCGCAACCGGCCAGCAGCGCCAGCGCGGCCAGCGGGCCCAGCAGAGCGGATCGGCGGGGGGACAGCAGAGCGGTGCTGGGCTTCATCGGGCGTTCCGTTTCAAAGGCGGGTTCTCGGATGGAGTCGGTGCCGGTCGAAGCGACCGGCGCCACGGGCCGTGTGCAAGGATGTCAGCCCGCGTGCTATCGACCAAAGGGACCCCAGGCGGGTTCCCTCATGTCGGCACCGCTGGCCAGCAGGCGTGTCTTGATCTTGCCATCCAGCGTGGTGGTCATCAACACGTCGCCGCCCGGCTGGCGGGTGGCATAGACGATGAGGCGGCCGTTGGGCGCGAAGCTCGGGCTTTCGTCGTCGCGCGTGTCGGTCAGGGCCAGCGGCGTGCCGCCAGGCAGCTCTTGAAGCATCAGCCTGAAGGCACCGCGCTGGCGCGACACGTAGGCCAGCTGGCGGCCGTCGGGGCTGATGGCCGGGCTGATGTTGTAGTCGCCCTGGAAGGTGATGCGCTCCACCGCGCCGCCGCCACTGGCACTTACGGCCACACGGTAGACCTGGGGGCCGCCGCCGCGGTCGCTGACGAAGTACACGAAGGCGCCGTCGGCGCTCCACACGGCCTCGGTGTCGATGGCTCCGCTGGACGTGAGCCGCTGCGGCGGGCCGCCGCCCTCGGCGTTGATCAGGTGCAATTGCGCCGGGCCGTCGCGCGAGAGCGTCACCACCAGGCGGCGGCCGTCGGGGCTCCAGGCCGGCGCGCTGTTGCTGCCGCGGAAGTCGGCGAGCACGCGGCGCGCGCCGGTGGCGATGTCCTGCACCCAGATCACGGCCTTCTGCGTCTCGAAGGACACATAGGCCAAGCGCTTGCCATCGGGGCTCCAGGCCGGGCTGATGATGGGCTCGGGGCTGGCCAGCGCGATCTGGCCGCCTTCGCCGTCGGGGTCGGTGATGTGCAGCGTGAAGCGGCGGCCTGTGCGCAGCACGTAGGCGATGCGCGTGGCGAACACACCGCGCTCGCCGGTGAGCTTTTCGTGGATCTGGTCGGAGATGCGGTGCGCCGCCAGCCGCAGATCGGCTGGCAGCACCACGCTGCTCTGGCCGAGCAGGTCGGTGCCGCGCACGGCGTCCCACAGCCGCATGCGCACGTCGATGCGGCCATCGGCCAGCCGGGTGAGCGAGCCGGCTATCAGGGCGTCGGCACCCTGGCCACGGAACTTGGGCAGATCGGGCGTGCTGCGCTCGTCGAGACCCGGCGGCACGCCGATGATGCGGAAGACCCCGCTGCGCTCGAGGTTGGCCATGATGATGGCCGACAGCGCCGTGCCGATGACAGGCTCGTCGCGGAACGGCGCCAGTGCGATGGGGATCTGCGTGGCGCCGACGCCGGTGATCTCGACCCGCAGTTGCGCCAGCGCGGCCGCCGGGCCCAGCGCCAGTGCCGCGCCCGAGGCCTGCAGCCAGTGGCGTCGGTTCCAGGCCGCCTGTGGCGCGAGCTCGTCTTGGTGGGGAGGGAGTGCG
>JBIJAP010000336.1:0-4322 GCA_044345715.1 Rubrivivax sp. | reverse complement strand
CGCTCGGGATCGACAGTCACGAACACGCCCTGCACCCGCTCGCCATCGGCGCCGAGCTGCTTCTTCACGGCGGCCAGCTCCACCAGCGTGGTCGGGCAGACGTCGGGGCAGTGCGTGAAGCCGAAGAACACGACGACGACCTTGCCCTTGAACTCGGCCAGCGTGCGGCGCTTGCCGTCGGGGTCGGCCAGGTCAAGGCCCTGGGCGTATTCGGCACCCGTGATGTCGATGGCCTTGAACGCGGGCTTGCCACCGGCTGCGCCGGGCAAGGCCAGCTTGTCGCAGGCCGCCAACAGCGGAAGCAGCCCGAGGGCGAGGATCAACGAGCGCCGAACAGCCATGAGTTGAGGTAACCGTCGAGGTAGTGGTCCAGCAGCAGTGCCGCAAACAAGAGCGACAGATGCCAGATCGAGAAGCGGAAGGTCTGGCGAGCCAAGGCGTCGGAGTAGTTGCGCCACAGCCTGAAGGCGTAGGCCACAAACATCGCGCCCAGAACCACGGCCGCCGCGAGGTAGATCAGGCCGCTGAAGCGGAACACCCAGGGCAGCAGCGTGGCCGCGAACAGCACCAGCGTGTACAGCAGCACCTGCAGCTTGGTGAAGTCGGCGCCGTGGGTCACCGGCAGCATGGGCAGGCCGGCGCGGCGGTAGTCCTCGACGCGGTACAGCGCCAGCGCCCAGAAGTGCGGCGGCGTCCAGAGAAAGATGATCAGGCACAGGATCATCGCCTCGCCACCCACATGGCCCGTCATTGCGGCCCAGCCCAGCACCGGCGGCATGGCGCCGCTGGCACCGCCGATGACGATGTTCTGCGGCGTCAGCGGCTTCAGCACCACGGTGTAGATGACGGCATAGCCCACGAAGGTGGCCAGCGTCAGCCACATCGTCAGTGCGTTCACGGTGATCGCCAGCACGGCGCAGCCAGCGCCGCACAGCAGCGTCGAGAACACCAGCGCCTGGCGCGTGCTCAGCTCGCCCTTGGCCGTGGGGCGCCAGGCGGTGCGTGCCATGCGGCGGTCGATCTGCTGCTCGACCAGGCAGTTGAAGGCCGCTGCGGCAGCGGCCACCAGCCAAATGCCCAGGCTGGCCAGCGCCACCAGGCCCCAGCGCGGCCAGCCGGGTTCGGCCAGCAGCATGCCGATGAGCGCGCAGAAGACGATCAGCTGCACCACGCGCGGCTTGGTCAGCGCGCTGTATTGGCGCCACAACGAGCCCCTCGGGGCGGGTGCGGCAGGGGCGGCGATGCTCTGGGCCATGGGTGCAGGGAAACCCGCGATTCTAGGCAGCGGGCCGCCACGCGCCGCGGGCCTGTGTCACGGCCAGCGGCTGGGGCAGGCGCGCCAGCAGCAACGTCATCACCAGCACCAACGCCGCAGCGCCGGCCGAGTGGCCGAGTGCGGCCGTCAGCGGCCAGCCCAGCACCACGTTCGACAGGCCACTGGCAATCTGCAGGCCCAGCAGGCCGGCCAGGCCGAGCGCGAAGCGGCCAGAGGCGGCGTCTTGCGAACGCCGTCGCCAAAGCGCCCAGGTCAGCGCCAGCAGCGCCACCGTCAGCACCACGGCGCCAAGCCGGTGCGCCATGTGGATGGCCACCTGCGAGGGCACGGTGCGCAGCACGCCGCCATCGCCTGCCTCGCCGCCCAGGCCGCGCAGCAGCGTGAAGCCGATGGCGAAATCCATCTCCGGCCACCACTGGCCGTTGCAGGTGGGGAAGCCGGTGCACGCGAGCACCGCGTAGTTGGTGCTGACCCAGCCGCCCAGCGCCACCTGCACCACCAGCAGCGCCATCACCGCCCACACCGCGCGCCGCAGCGGCGCGGTGTCGGCCAAGGCCAGCGGCTGGCGACGGAAGGCCGCGTGCTGCGCTGCCAGCAAGGCCAGCAGCAACAGGCCACCCAGCAGATGCAGCGTGACGACGGCCGGGTACAGCTTCAGCGTCACGGTGTACTTGCCGAACATGCCCTGCACGATCACCCACACCAGCGTCACCGTGGGCCACCAGGGCGAAAACGGCAGGCGCTGGCGGCCGATCCAGCTGAACACCGCCATCACGAGAATCAGCACGCCCACGGTCATCGCCAGGTAGCGGTGGATCATCTCGATCCAGGCCTTGCTCCAGGTGACGGGCCCGCCGGGAGCCGCCGTCTCGGCCGCGTGGATGTCGGCGCGTGCACCCAGTGGGCTGACCTCGCCGTAGCAGCCGGGCCAGTCGGGGCAGCCCAGACCGCTGTCCGAGAGCCGCGTGAACGAGCCGAAGACGATGAGGTCGAAGGTCAGGAACAGCGTCAGCGCGGTGAGCGCGGCGATGCGGCCGCTGATGTCGGCAGTGCGCGCGCGCAGCCACCACCAGGCCAGCGGCAGCGCGGCCAGCACCAGGGCCAGCAGCAGCAGCCGCGCCAGCGGTGCAAGATCGACGAGGGCCTGTTCAGTGCCTTGCATGGATTCAGCGTCCGGGCGTGTCCCAGAACCCCGACGCGCGCATCAGCTTGCTCAGGTCGCGCATCACGCGCTGCGGCTCGGCCTCGGGCGGCATGCGCATCATCCATTGGCCCATCGGGTCGACGACGTACAGGTGCTCCTCGAGCGCGCGGCCGGCCACGGGCGCCAGCCACTGCGCCAAGGCCTCGCGGGGCACGCGCATCACGTTGGCTGGCGGCGCCGTCTGCAGCGCGGTCTGCAGTTCGGGCTTGAGCGCGCCGTCGTCGACGACCAGCACCACCTTGTCGAGGCGGTCGCGTTCGCGGCCGAGCATCTCGCGCAGCTGGCGCTGCGTCAGCAGGCGCTTTTCGCAGGCGGCGTCGCAGGTTGAGGGCATCACCACGACGAGCAGCCACTGTCCGCGCAACGAGGCGGGCAGCACCGTGCCCGCGTCCAGCGTCTTCAGCGGCAGCGTGGCCGGGATCTCGCGTGTCGGCAGGATCAGCTCGCCGTAGTTCGTGCGCCCTTCGGGCCGGATCACGAAGTAGGTGAAGTACGACGCGATCACCGGCGAGGCGCACACCAGCAGCACGATCAGCATCTTCAGCCGCCCGATGCTCGTGCGGCGCTGCTGCGCCTGCGCCGGCTCGGCCAGATCGGGCGTGGCGAGCTGGTGCACGGTCATGGCCAGCGGTTCTTCAGGTGGGTGGGCGTTCGGGGGCATGGTCGCGCCGGGCGGGCCGGAGGAACTGGAACCAGACAAGGAGACCGATCGTGAGCGCGCTCAGCGCAAACCACTGGAAGGCATAGCCGTGGTGCTTGTCGACGCCACTGGCCGGTGCGGGCCATTCGCGCCGCAAGCCGTCGTCCTGGGGCTGCAGCGGCTGGTCCTGGATCACCACCCAGGGCCTCAGGGGAAGGCTGCGTTCGCGCGCAAACGCCTCGGTGTCGAGATTCTGCCGGAGCATGCCGCTGGCCTCGCCATCGAACTCGTACAACCGAGGCACGCGCAGGGCGATGCGACCGCCGACGACCACATCGCCGGCAGGGGTGGCGAAGGGTGCGAGCCGCGTGCGGTCTTGCAGATCGCGGGGCAACCAGCCGCGCTGCACCAGCACCATGCTGCCGTCGGCCAGCACCAGCGGCGTGACGATGTAGAAACCGACGCGCCCGGCCATCGGGCGGTTCTCCAGCGCGATGCTGGCGTCGGGCAGCCAGCGGCCCTCGAGCTGTGCGCGCCGCTGCACCAGCGGCTCCACGGCCGAAGCCTCGCGCGGCAGGTCGGCCAGGCGAAGCGGCGGCAGCGCCGAGCGTTCGGTGAGCTGCTGCTGCAGCGCCGTCTTCTCGGCGGCGCGGTCGAGCTGCCACCAGCCGAGCCGGGCCGTGACCAGCGTCAAGGCCAGGGCGGCGAGCAGCACCAGCAGGTTCGGACGCCGCGTCATCGGCTTGCCCCTGCCGAAGCGCCGGGATAATCCGTTGCCATGAAGGTCCTGATGGTGGTGACGTTGATCGCGGTGCTGGGCGCTCTGGCGAGCGCCGGCTTCTTCATGCTCAAGCGCGACCCGGGCGCCGATGGCACGCCCACGTCGCCGGCCGACCGCGACCGCCGCATGGCGCGCGCGCTCGCGGTGCGGGTGGGGCTGTGCGTGGCGCTGTTCATCGTGATCCTGCTCAGCTGGGCGATGGGTTGGGTGCAGCCCGGTGGGCTGCCGGTGGGCGTCTGAAAACGACAACGCCGCAGGGGCTGCGGCGTTGCGAGAGTGGTCGGGCGCAGGGGCAAGGCAGGCCGCAGGGCCTGCGGCCACCGTCAGAGCCAGTACACGAGGATGTACAGGCCGAACCAGACGACGTCGACGAAGTGCCAGTACCAGGCCGCGCCTTCGAAGCCGAAGTGGCGGTCGGCGG
>JBIJAP010000010.1:0-21141 GCA_044345715.1 Rubrivivax sp. | reverse complement strand
ACGCTGATGGGCTGGCCGCTGACACCGCCGCGGCTGCACTCGCCGGCGGTGATGCTCAACCTGCTCGGCGACCTCTGGTTCGACGGCGCCAGCGGCCCCCGCGCCACGGACAGCCACCCGCGCGAGCCCGACTGGCCCGCCGTGCTGGCCCTGCCCGGCGTGCGCCTGCACCTGTACGGCAAGGCCGAGCCGCGCCGCGCGCGCAAGATGGGCCACCTCACCGTGACGGCGCCCACGGCGGCCGAGGCGCGTGCCGTGGCGCTGCAGGCCGCGGCGTGCCTGGGCCTGCCGGCGTTCTGAGACGCGCTCAGCCCCCATGCCCCTGCTGCAAGGCCCCGAGGGCGTGGCCCGTGCCGCCGATGCGCTGGCCGCGGGCGAGCTGGTGGCGCTGCCCACCGAAACCGTCTATGGCCTGGGCGCGCGCGCCGATGACGACACCGCCGTGGCGCGCATCTTCGCGGCCAAGGGCCGGCCGGCCGATCACCCCTTGATCGTGCACGTGGCCTCGGTGGCGGCGGCCGAGTCCTTTGCAGCCAGCTTGCCGGCCGCCGCGCGGCAGCTGATGCAGGCGTTCTGGCCCGGGCCGGTGACGCTGATCGTGCCGCGCCGCGACGGCGTGGCCGCCGCTGCAGCCGGTGGGCAGGCGAGCATCGGCCTGCGCATGCCCTCGCACCCGCTGGCGCTGGCCCTGCTGCACGCGGCCGCGGCGCGTGGCGTGCCCGGTGTCGCCGCGCCCAGCGCCAACCGCTTTGGCCGCGTCAGCCCGACCCGGGCCGCGCACGTGCTGCAGGAGTTCGGCCCCGATCTGCTCGTGCTCGACGGCGGCGACTGCGAAGTCGGCATCGAGTCGGCCATCGTCGACTGCAGCCGCACGCCGCCCGCGCGGCCGGCCCTGCTGCGGCCGGGGCAGATTGGCCGCGAACAGATCGAGCAGGTGCTCGGCCAGACCTTGGCCGAGCCCAATGCGGCGTCGCCGCGTGCCTCGGGCACGCTGGCCTCGCATTACGCGCCGGCGGCCACACTGGTGCTGGTGTCGGCGGCCGAATGGCCCACCCGCGTGGCCGCGGCGGCGCCGCAGCCCGGCGTGGCGCTGTACGCGCGCCGCACGCCGCCCCCGGGCTGGTGGCACCGGCCGATGGCGGCCGAAGCCGATGCGGCGGCACACGAGTTGTTCGCCGTGCTGCGCGAGCTCGACGACGCCGGCGCGGTGGCCATCTGGGTCGAGGCCCTGCCAACCGATGCCGCGTGGGACGGCGTACGCGACCGCCTGCGCCGCGCCGCCGCTTGAGGGCCGCTCGCGCCTGCGTCCGCGCCCGCCCGACCGGCCTTCACCAGGCCCCGGCAAGCCCGGGGTACCGAGCCGGGCGACAATGCGCTATCTGACCCCGGAGTCCCGATGAGTTTCCGTCTTCCCGGCCGGCGCCTGATGCCGGCGCTGCGCAAGCCTTCTGCGGCCCTGGCGGCCCTCGCGGCCGCGTTGGCCGTGGTCGCCTGCGGCGGCAGCACCAGCCAGTTCGAGACCTTCGTCGCCGAGCGTGTGTTCGCCTTCGGCGACGACGCCAGCGCGCTCACGCCCGAGGGCCGCAGCTACAGCGTCAACGGCGTCAACGCCACGACCGGCGCCCTCGATTGCAATCTGCGGCCGATCTGGGTGCAGGTGGTAGCAGGCTACTACGGCCATACGCTGGCCGAGTGCAACACCGCCACGCCACCGGCCACACCACGCGCCTTCACGCGCGCCGCACCCGGGGCCCGCGTGGCCGAAGTGGCGGCACAAGTCGAGGCGCAGGCCGCCGCGGGTGGCTTCCGCGAGCGTGATCTGGCGCTCATCTTCGTCGGTGTCAACGACGTGCTCGAGCTGTACGGGCAGTACCCGGCGCAGTCCGAAGCGGCGCTGATCGCCGAGGCGGGTGTGCGCGGCGAGCGGGCCGCGGCATTGGTCAACCGCCTCATCGACCTGGGTGCCAAGGTCGTCGTCGCCAACCTGCCCGACATGGGCCTGTCGCCCTACGCGCGCGCCGAAGCCGCCACCCACGCCGCCAGCGGCTTCGATCGCGCGGCGCTGATCTCGCGCCTGACCACCGCCTTCAACGAGCGGCTTGGCGTGCGCATCCGCATCGACGGCCGCTTCGTCGGCCTCGCGCAGATGGACCTGCGCACGCAGCAGGCCCGGATCTCGCCGTCGTCGTTCGGCCTGAGCGACATCTCCACGGCCGTGTGCAACGTGCCCTTGCCCGCCTGCACCACGGCCACCGTGGTGACCGGCGTCGACGCCGCCAGCGCCTTGTGGGCCGACGGCACGCGGCTGGGTATCGGCGGCCAAGCGTCGCTGGCCGAGCTGGCCCTGCAGCGGGCGCAGCTCAACCCGTTCTGAGTTTCCTCTCGCCGGGCCTGGCCCGGTCTGCCCCTGGCAAACCCGGTCTCGGGTTTGGCCGGGAGCACAGCGCTGCGTGGCAGTCGTACAGTCTCTGACGCGAAAAACGAACGAGCGTTCGTTTTTGGGTGCGACGCATGTCGCAACCGAGGTCTAGGAGACACGATGACAAGAATCAGACTGGCGCTGACGGGGCTTGCCCTGGCGGCGATGCTGGCCGCCTGCGGCGGCGGCGACAGCGGCGCCGACACCACGCCGGCCGCACGCATCTCGGCGATCAAGGTGATGGGCGACAGCCTCGCCGACGTCGGCACCTTCGGCCTGCGCTTCACGGTGCAGGGCAGCGGCAGCCTCACCTACCCCGAGCGCATCGGCGAGACCTACGGTCTCGGCCGCGGCTGCAACTTCTTCGCCTTCAACGGCGCCACGTTCGTGGCCAACACGACGGCCGGTTGCACCAACTACGCCATCGGCGGCGGCGTCATCAACGGCGCGGCCTCGGGCCTGACGGCGGCTGACCCACGCATCATCGGCGTGCAGCTGGCCACCGCCACGGCCGCGGGCAACTTCGGCGCCAACGACCTGCTGCTGGTGGTGGGCGGCGGCAACGATGCCGCCACGCTGGTGGGGGCTTACCTGCGCGCCGCCACCGATGGCGGCACGGCCTACCTGGGCGTGCTCGGCACCCTGCTGACACCGGCCCAGGTGGCGGCCGCGGCCGGCGGTGGCGCGGCGGGTCTGGCGGGTGCTGGCAGCACCTACATGCAGGCGCTGGCCGACCGCTTTGCCGACCAGTTGCGCGACGGCGCCCTGAACAAGGGCGCGAGCCGCATCGCCTTGCTCAACATGCCCGGCATCACCAACACGCCCCGCTTCCAGGACGTTCTCGACGGCGTGGCGGCAGCCTCGGGCGGCGGCACCGCCGGCGCGGCCGTGCGCGCGCAGAGCGAGGCGTTGTTCAAGAGCTGGGTCGTGGCCTACAACACCCGGCTGGCGTCGCGCTTTGCGGGCAACGCGGCGGTGGTCGTCGTCGACTTCTACACGTCGTTCAACGAGCAGGTGGCCTCGCCGGCGCAGTACGGTCTGAGCAACGCCCGCAACACGGCCTGCCCGGTCACGGGGGTGGGCGCCGATGGGCTGCCGACCTACACCTTCCCCACCTGCACCGAGGCGGCCCTGTCCGCGGCGCCGCCTCCGGGCGCGAGCGGGGGTGCCAACTGGTGGCGCAGCTACGCGTTCTCGGACGGCTTCCATCCCACGCCCTACGGGCACCAGTTGCTGTCGCAGCTGATCTCGCTCCAGCTCGCCCGCGCGGGCTGGCTGTGAACGGCCGCCTGGAGCACCGCACCATGTCCCACCTGCACCTGTCCCTTCTCCTCAAGACCCGGCCGCTGCTGCTCATCGCCGGGCTCGTGCTGGCTGCCCACGGCTCGGCATCGGCCCAGTCGGCCGGCAGCTGGCTCCTGCGCCTGGGCGCGACGCAGATCACCCCCGAGGTCACCAGCGGCGACCTCAGCAGGCCGAGCACCCCGGGGTCGAAGATCGACTTCGAGAGCGACACCCAGGTCACCGGCGGCGTGACCTACATGCTGTCCGACCGCTTCTCGGTCGACATCCCGCTCACGGCCGGCTTCAAGCTCGACGTCATCGCGGCCGGCTCGCTGGCCGGTGCCGGCAAGCTCGGCGAGGTGCAGGCGCTGCCGGCCACCGTGCTGCTGCAGTGGCGCTTCGGCGCGGCCGATGCGGCCTTGCGGCCGTATGTCGGCCTCGGGCCCACCTATGCCCACTTCTACAAGGCGCGCTCCACGGCGGCGCTGAGCGCGATCACCGGTGGCACGCCGGCCCGGCCGACGCTGCTGGAGCTGGACTCCAAACTCACGGTCACCGCCCAGCTGGGCGTGGTCTGGAGCTTTGCGCCGCGCTGGGCGCTCGACGCCTCGGTGACCAAGACCCCGCTGAAGACCGTGGGCACCCTGTCGACCGGCCAGACCATCGAGGCCAAGCTCGACCCGATGTCGGCCAGTGTGGGCGTGTCCTACCGCTTCTGATTCATCAGCCCGGTGGCGGCCGCCGGCCGCCGCGCTCGACCACCAGCTTGGTGCCTAGGATGGTGGCGGCCAGCACCAGCGTCACGGCGTTCGCCACGACGATGGGCCATTCGCCCAGCGCAATGCCGTACACCAGCCATAGCGCCACGCCGGCCGTGAACGCGCCGTACATGGCCAGCGAGATGCCGCGGGTGTCGCGCGTGCGCAGCGTCAGGATGGCCTGCGGGAGGAACGAGCCGGTGGTCAGTGCGGCAGCGGCGTAGCCGATCAGGTCTTGTGGGTTCATGCAGGCGTTCGGGTTGGGGCGGCGGCGGTTCAGCGCGCCGGTGCGTCGCGCACGACCCACTGCGTCAGCGCGTCGAGCGCCGGCCGGGCGGCGCCGGCCTGCGCGTGGTTGACGATGGCCACGAGCACGTAGCGCCGGCCGCTGTCGGACAGCACGTAGCCGGCCACAGCCATCACCTCGCGCAGCGAGCCGGTCTTCAGGTGCGCACGGCCAGCCGGCGCGCGCGAACGCCGCAGCGTGCCGTCGACGCCGCTGATCGGCAAGGACGCCAGCAGCTCGCCGAAGTGCGGTGAGTCGGCCGCCTGCTGCAGCAGCCGCGCCAGCCGCCAGGCCGACAGCCGCGAGCGCCGCGACAACCCCGAGCCGTTGTCGACCACGACGGCGGCATCGAGCGCGCCGGTGCGTTCGGCCAGCCAGGCGCCGAGCAGTTCGCGCGCGGCCTCGGGCGTGGCGGTGCGTGTGGGCGCGGCCTGCAGCGCCAGTGTCAGCAGCAGCTGCTGTGCCATCACGTTGTTGCTGAACTTGTTGATGTCGCGCACCACCTCGGCCAGCGAAGGCGAGCGCAGTTCCAGCGTGGGCGGGGCGTCGGCCGGTGCCGCGCCTTCGCGCACGCGGCCGGTGAGCGTGCCGCCGAGCTCTTGCCACAGGCCGCCGAGTAGCCGCGCGTCGTAGCTCGCAGGTTGCGCGTCGGCCACGGGCCAGAAGAGCTCGCCGCAGGCCGCGACGTAGCTGCCGGCAAAACGCGTGCGGCGTGGCTCGAAACTGGCCTTGAGGTTGGCGCGCCAGTCGCCGCAAGGCGTGCCCGCCGGCGCCAGCGGCACGCTGCGGTCGATCTCGGTCTGCGCCAGCGGGGTGTCGACCGTCACGCGCGCCACGCCAGCGCTGGCATCGGGCACGAAGCTGTAGATCGAGGAGCGAAAGTTCAGCAGCAGCGCCGACGACTGCGTGTTGTAGGGGCGCAGCCGCTCGCCGTCGAAGTCGCCCGGGTCGGCATCGGGCCCGGCAAAGGCGCGGCTGTCGAGCACGATGTCGCCGCGGATCTCGCGCACGCCCATCTGGCGCAGCTTGCGCAAGGCGAGCCACAGGCGCTCGACTACCAGCTTGGGGTCGCCGCGGCCCTGGATCACGAGGTCACCCTCGAGCACGCCATCTTTCAGCGGGCCCGTCAGCCACATCGGCGTGGTCCAGGTGAAGGCCGGGCCCAGGCGGTCCAGCGCGGCCAGCGTCGTGGGCAGCTTCATCACCGAGGCCGGGTTCATCGGCTCGTCGGCGCGCCAGCGCAGCACGGCGCTGTCGCGGCCGAGTTCCTGCACCACCACGGCGATGCCGTCGAGCGGTATGGCCGCGCGCTGCAGGGCCTGCCGGGCTTCGGCGGGCAGCACGGTGGCCGCCTGGACGGCGGGCGCCAGCGTGGCCCAGGCCAGCGCGGCCAGCGCGCGCCGGGGCGGGACACGGCTTTGAACGGCGCGCAGCGCGCGGCTGAAGAGAGACGGCATCGTGGCCATGATCGCACGGCTAAACTGCCCGCATGAGTGCCCTGCCAGGGACGGGGCCGGTGATCCTGGCTCTCGACACCGCTACCGAACGCCTGTGCGCCGCCCTGCACGATGGGCGCCGGGTCCACACCGTTGATGAAGCCGGCGGCCTGGCGGCCTCGGCGCGCCTGCTGCCGGTGCTGAACGCGCTGCTGGCGCAGGCCGGCATTGAAGGCGAAGCGCTCGACGCGGTGGCCTTCGTGCGCGGGCCCGGCGCCTTCACGGGGCTGCGCACCGCCTGCGCGGTGGCCCAGGGCCTGGCCTGGGGCTGGCGCCGGCCGGTGCTGGCGCTCGACGCGCTGATGCTGGTGGCCGAAGACGCCCGCGCCGTGGCGCTGCTGGCCGAGGGCGACGAGGTCGCGGTAGCGATGGACGCGCGCATGGACGAGATCTACGCCGCCCGCTACGCCTGGCTCGATGGCCGCTGGCAGGTGCTCGACGCCCCGGCGCTGTGGGCCTGGCCTGTGCTGGCCGAGGCCTGGGCGGGCAAGGCTGTGGCGGTGCTGGCGGGCTCGGCGCTGGAGCCCTTCGCCGGGCGCATGCGGTGGCCGGCCGCCACACGCCAGCAGCCACAGACCCACGACCGCGCGGCCGCGCTCGGCCGCTTGTCTATGCAGGCCTACGCCGAGGGCGGCCTGCTCGCTGCGGCTGACGCGCTGCCGCTGTACCTGCGCGACAAAGTGGCGCAGACCACTGCCGAGCGGGCCGCCGCGGCACTGCTCACCGCCCGATGAACGCCCGCCTGCAACCCACCCCCGCCGCGCCGCCGCTGCTGCGTGCCATCGAGGTGAGCGATGTCGACGCCATCGTGGCGGTGGAGCTGCGGGCCTATGCCTTTGCCTGGTCGCGCGGCAACTTCATCGACTCGCTCGCGGCCGGCTACGTGGCGCGCGTGGCGCACGACGACGACAGCCAGGTGCTCGGCTACTTCATCGCCATGCCGGGCGTGGGCGAGCTGCACCTGCTGAACCTGACCGTGGCGCCCGAACACCAGCGCCGGGGCCACGGCCGTGCGCTTCTGGAGGCGGTGGTCGAGGTGGCGCGCGAGCGGTCCGTGGCGCAGCTGCTGCTCGAGGTGCGCGAGAGCAACCAGCGCGCGCGCCAGCTGTACGCGGTGCGCGGCTTTGCCGAGATCGGCCGGCGGCGCGGCTACTACCCGGCGCGCGAGCGCCGCGAGGACGCCATCGTCATGGGCCTGGCGCTGGAGGCGCGCGATGGCCTGGGATGAGCGCCAGCAGCGCCTGCTCGCGGCCATGGGGCTGCGTGTGTGGGCGCCACCGGCGGCCGGCGCACCCGCGGCCGAGAGACCGGCTGTGGCGGCCGTGGTGGCCGTGGCGGCGGTGGCTGAAGCCGAGGCCGCGCCTGCGGTGCGTGCGCGGATGGCCCAGGCCGTGCCGGCCGCTGCGCCCGCGCCAGCCCCCGCTGCTGCGCTCAGATCGCCGGCAACGGGCGCGCTGGCCGGCCTCGGCTGGCCCGAGCTGCGCGAGGCCGTCGCCGGCTGCCGCGCCTGCTCGCTGTGCGAGAAGCGCACGCAGACGGTCTTCGGCGTCGGCCACCCGCAGGCCGCGTGGATGGTGGTGGGCGAGGCCCCCGGCGAGCAGGAAGACCGCGAAGGTGAGCCCTTCGTCGGTGCCGCCGGCCAGCTGCTCGACCGCATGCTGGCGGCGCTGTCGCTCACGCGTGCGGCCGACGGCGAGTGGCCACGCGAGCAGCGCGTCTACATCGCCAACACCCTGAAGTGCCGACCCCCCGGCAACCGCAACCCGACGCCCGAGGAACTGGCGAAGTGCGAGCCCTTCCTCGTGCGCCAGATCGAACTCGTGCGGCCCCGCCTCATCCTCGCCATGGGCCGCTTTGCCGTGCAGGCCCTGCTGCGCAGTGACGAGCCCATCGGCAAGCTGCGTGGCCGCGTGCACCGCTACCAGGGTGTGCCGCTCGTGGTGACGTACCACCCGGCCTACCTGCTGCGCAACCTGCCCGAGAAGGCCAAGGCCTGGGACGACCTGTGCCTGGCGGCTGAGGTGTTCGAGGGCCGCGCCGGCGGCACGGCCCTCGACGCGCTGCAGCCGGCTCAGTAGCCGATGTTGATCTGCACGATGCTGGTCGTGCCGCTGACCTCGTGGCCGATCACGAGCAGCGGCTTGCCGTTGGGCGACTTGGCGGCGGGGATCAGCAGCAGGCCCTCGGGCCCGCGGTCGCCGGTGGCACCGGTGCGCTGGTTGAAGTAGGTCAGGAACACCGGTGAGGTCGGTGAGGTGATGTCGTAGACCATCACGCCGCCGACACGTTCCAGCCCTACGAAGGCAATGGTGCGCGTGCCGAAGCGGCCGATCGCCACGCCTTCGGGCTCCGGCCCCTTGCTCGGGCTGCGGTTGTCCAGCGTGTTGCTGTCGTGGGTGGTGTTGAACAGCGCGTTGGGCAGTGCGGTCGTGCGCTGCTCGAACTCGTCGCCGGAGTCCCAGACGCGGTTCAGGCTCGTGTCCCAGATCGTGAACGAGCGTGAGCCGAAGCTGTACAGCTCGGTGCACTGGCCGGCGGCGTTCTTGCCGGTGTTGGCGCCGTCGGGGCTGGTGGTCACGCGCAGGCGGCCGAGGTTGGAGTCGAACAGCAGGTTGGAGGCGTCGGCGAACACGGCCGGGTCCAGGCCGGCCGGGCAATGCGCGCGCACGCGTGTCTCCTCGTTGAAGCCGGGCCAGTCGGCGCGGGCGTCGCCTTCGTTGGCAGTCACGAGGTAGGTCCTGCCGCCGACGCTGTACTGCGCGATGGCGTCCGGCAAGTACAGGCCGCGCACCGGGCGCGGCACGATGCGCACCGCCGGCGTGCCGCTGTTGGTGTTGGTGCCGCCGTCTTCGTCGCTGGCATCCAGCCCTGCGCCGGCCACGTTGTGGTTCTTCCAGCCCAGCGACTTGATCTCGGTCACCCGGGCCGTCGCGATGTCCACCGTGACGACGGCGTTGTTCTCCTGCAGCGTCACCCAGGCGGTTCGGCTGTCGTCGCTGATGGCGATGTACTCGGGCTCGAGATCCTGCGCGGCGTTGGCGCCGGGGCCGTAGATTCGGATGCCCTGCGCGCGCAGTTCGGACTCGCGGCCGATCCAGGCGCGGAAGTCGGCGGTGGCCAGCGTCGGCGTGCCGCCGCGATTGACGGTGATGACGGCGATGCCGCCCTCGGGGTCGACCGAGTCGGGCAGGCCGTAGCTGTTGGGCTCGCCTTCCAGCGCCGCCAGCACATAACGGCCGTCGGGCGAGAAGCTCACCATGTCGGGCTGCGCGCCGACGGTCACGCTGTTCAGCAGCCGCAGGTCGGCGGCGTTGTAGAAGGCGATGGTGCCCGGATTGGTCTTGGGCGTGGCCTCGATGGCCAGTGCCACCAGCCCATCGTGGACGGCCACGCTGTTGACGCCACCGCCGAACGCGGCGACCGAGATCGAGCCCACCGAACGCGGGTTGGCCGGGTCGCTGAGGTCGAGCACGTCGACCGTGCCGCTGGCGCCGTTGACGACGAACAGCCGCTTGCTGGCGGCGTCGAAGGCGGTGATCTCGGCGGCACCCAGCACCGCGCCGTCGAAGCGGCCGAGCTGTTCCATACCGAAGGTGCGGATCAGCGGCTCGCCGTCGTCGTTGTCATCGCCGCCGCAGGAGGCCAGCAGAAGCGCGCTGCTGGTGACCAGCACCAGGCGGCGCAGCAGATCCAGGGATCGGTTGGGGTGGAGCGTCATGTCGTTCCATGCAGTGGACTGAACATGCGATGCTGTGATGCCAATGCGACGGCATTGCGACAATTCCGCGGCCGCACCCCCCCGACCGCGCAAGGCCTCACGCTTTCGGGGTCGGCTTGCGCGGCCGGGTCCAGCCGGGCAGCGCGATCTGGCGCGCGCGCGCCACGGTCAGCTGCCCTGCCGGGGCGTCCTTGCTGATGGTGCTGCCGCCGCCGATGGTGGCGCCGGCGCCCAGCGTCACGGGCGCGATCAGCACGCAGTTGCTGCCCACGTGCACGTCGTCACCGATGGTCGTGCGTTGCTTGTTGGCGCCGTCGTAGTTGGCGGTGATGCTGCCGGCGCCGTAGTTCACGCGAGCACCCACGGTTGCATCGCCCAGGTAGGCCAGGTGGTTGGCCTTGGCACCGGCGGCCAGCGTGCTGTTCTTCACCTCGACGAAGTTGCCGATGTGCACCTCGGCACCGAGCACCGCACCGGGGCGCAGCCGTGCGTACGGCCCCACCAGCGCGCCCGGGCCGACCTCGGCGCCTTCAATGTGCGTGTAGGGGTGGATCACGGCGCTTGCGGCGAGCGTGGCGTCGCGGATCACGCAATGCGCGCCGATGCGCACGCCGTCGCCGAGCGTGACCGTGCCTTCGAAGACGCAGCCGACGTCGATCTCGACATCGCTGCCGCAGTTGAGCGTGCCGCGCACATCCAGCCGTGCCGGATCGGCCAGGCGCACGCCGGCGTCCATCAGCGCATCGGCCACGCGCTTCTGGTGGCGGCGTTCCAGGTCGGCCAGCTGGTGCGGGCTGTTTACGCCCAGCACCTCGGTTTCGTCGGGCGCGGCCACGGCCACCACCGGCACGCCCTCAGCCACCGCCATGGCCACCACGTCGGTGAGGTAGTACTCCTTCTGCGCGTTCTGGTTGCCCAGTGCCATGACCCAGCGCTTCAGCAGCGCGGTGGGCGCGGCCATCATGCCGGTGTAGACCTCGCGCAGCGCGCGCTGTGCCGGCGTGGCGTCTTTCTGCTCGACGATGGCGCGCACCGGCGCGTCGGCGCCACTGCCCTCGCGCAGGATGCGGCCGTAGCCGAAGGGATCGGCCAATTCGATGGTCAGCAGCGCCAGCGCGCCGCCCGCGGCGGCATCGGCCAGGGCCTGCGCCGTGGCGGCGCGGATCAGCGGTACGTCGCCGTTGAGCACCAACGTCGTCTCGTGGGCCTCGGCCAGCACGGGCACGGCCTGCTGCACGGCGTGGCCGGTGCCCAGCTGCGGCATCTGGCGGGCAAACTGCAGGCCCTGGCCGGCGCAGGCGGCCTCGACCTGCTCGGCGCCGTGGCCGGTGATGACGACGGTGTGGCGGCCGGCCGCATCACCCACGTTGGCAACGGCATCGAGCACGTGCTGCAATAGGCTGCGCCCGGCGAGCTTGTGCAGCACCTTCGGGCGAGCCGATTTCATGC
Organism: Rubrivivax sp.; assembly: GCA_044345715.1. Classification (GTDB taxonomy): domain Bacteria; phylum Pseudomonadota; class Gammaproteobacteria; order Burkholderiales; family Burkholderiaceae_C; genus Rubrivivax. The sequence continues at coordinate 9,731 of JBIJAP010000010.1, read as the reverse complement.
GGGTGCCCTTGCCCGCGGCCATGATCACGACATTGAGAGCCATGCCCGATTCCCGCATTCGGTGGTGGAAGCTGCTGATCATAGGCAGCGTGCTGGCCCTGGTCGGCGGCTGCGGCGCGCTGCGCGTGGCGTATTCGACCGGCCCAACGCTCGTGTGGTGGCAGATCGACGGTTGGCTCGACACCGACCGCAGCCAGGCCACCGCCGTGCGCGGCGCCATCGACCGCTGGTTCGCCTGGCACCGCAGCACCCAGATCACGCCCACCGTGGCGCTGCTGGCCGAGGCGCGCGAGCAGGTGATGCAGCCCACCACGCCCGAGGCCGTGTGCCGCTTCACCACCCGCGCCCAGGCGCTGCTGGAGCCAGCGATGGCGCGTGCCATCGACGAAGCCGCCGATTTGCTGCCGCTGCTGACCGAGGCCAACCTGAAGGCCATGGAGGCCAAGGGTGCCGAGGATCGGGCCGAAGACCGCGAGAAGTTCCTGCAGGACGACCCCGCCGCGCGCCGCAGCGAGCAGCTCGAGCGCGCCAAGCGGCGTTTCGAGCGTCTCTACGGCCGCCTGGCCGAGCCGCAGCTGGCCGTGCTGCGCGAGGGCCTGGCCGAGTTGCCGCTGGACCCCGAACGCTGGCTGGCCGAGCGCGAGCAGCGCCAGCGCCAGAACCTGGCCACGCTGCGCCGGCTGCAGGCCGAGCGCGCCCCGCGCGAGCAGCGCGTGGCGGCGCTGCAGGCGATGCTGGGCCAGTCGATGCAGTCGGCCGATCCCGCCCGGCGGGCGCAGCAGCAACGCCTGGCCGAGGCCAACTGCGCGCTGGCGGCGCGTGTGCACAACGCCGCCACGCCGCAGCAGCGTGCGAAGGCGCACGACACGCTCAAGGCCTGGGAGGACGATCTGCGCAGCCTGCGGGCGGCTTCCGGGTCAGCGTGACGCTTCAGATTTCATGCATCAGCCCTTGCCCGCCTTCACCACCGCGTAGCGAGCCAGCGTCTTCTCCCGCGCAGCGGCGTGGTCGACCACCGGTCTCGGGTAATCGCGCCCCAGTTCGAAGCCCGCCGCGGCCAGGTCCACCGGCCGCGCCGTCCAGGGCGCGTGCAGGGCCGCATCGGGCAGCGCCGCCAGCTCGGGCACGTAGCGGCGGATGAAGCGGCCCTGCGGATCGAACTTCTCGCTCTGGTTCACCGGGTTGAAGATGCGGAAGTAGGGCTGCGCGTCGCAGCCCGAACTTGCCGCCCACTGCCAGCCGCCGTTGTTGGCCGCGAGGTCGAAGTCGTTGAGATGCCGTGCGAAGTAGCGCTCGCCCCAGCGCCAATCGAGGCCCAGGTCCTTGGTCAGGAAGCTGGCCACCACCATGCGCAGGCGGTTGTGCATGTAGCCGGTCTGGTTGATCTGCCGCATGGCGGCGTCGACCAGCGGGTAGCCGGTTTGGCCCTCGCACCAGGCCGCGAACAAGGTCTCGGCGTGCTTGCCGTGCTCCCAGCGGATGTGGTCGTACTCCGCCTTGAACGCGTGCTCGACCACGCGCGGGTGGTGGTGCAGTACCTGGTGATAGAAGTCGCGCCAGATCAGCTCCGACAGCCAGACCTCGGCGCCGCGGCTGCCGGCCTCGCGGCGTTCGAAGGCCAGCCGCGCCAGCTGGCGCACGCTCACCGTGCCGAAGCGCAGGTGCGTGCTCAGGTAGCTGGGGCCCTTGACGGCTGGGAAGTCGCGCGTGTCGTGGTACTGGTCGATGCGGTCCAGGAAGTCGGCCAGCAGCTCCTGCGCGCCGGCCGGCCCGCTGGGCAGCCGCAGCTCGTGCAGGTTGGTGCGCGCAAAGCCGATGTCGGCCAGATGCGGCACTCCGGGCAGGGCCGCCGGCCGCGCGGCCAGGGCGCCGGCGTGGTGGGCCACCGGGTAGGCCTCCAAGTTGTGCGGCTCGAGCTTCTTGAACCAGGCGTTCTTGTACGGCGTGAACACGCTGAAGGCGCCGCCGCCGAGCGTGAGCACCTCGGCGCGCTCGAAGACGACGTGGTCCTTGCTGGTGTGCAGCGCGACGCCGATGTCGGCCAGCCGGCCGCGCAGCTGCGCGTCGCGCGCCAGCGCCGCGGGCTCGTCGTCGTGGCTGGCGAATACCGCCTGCACCTGAAGCCGGGCGGCCAGCGCGGGGATATCGTCGCGCGGGTGGCCGTGCTGCACGATGAGCCCGGCGCCGTCGATGCCGTGCGAGGCGGCCAGCGCGCGCAGTTCGGCATCGACGCCGACCAAGCTGTCGCGGATGAACTCGACGCGGCGGTCGAGCCGGGGCAGGGGATCGAGGATGTCGCGGTCGAACACGAACACGCACCACACCTCGCGGGCCTGCGTCAGCGCGTGGTACAGCGCGGCGTGGTCGTCGACGCGCAGATCTCGGCGCAGCCACACCAGCGCGCGCGCCAGGGGCTTGCCGGCCGGGCTGCGCGCGGGCGTCTGGGCGGAGCGGGAATGCGGCGTCATGGGCAATCGCCGAGTGTGCCGCACGACCTAGAATCGCCGCATGGCCGACCCCGCCAAGCCCGACAAACCCGATTCAGCGCGCATCGACCTGACCAACCACTTCCTGGTCGCGATGCCGGGCATGGCCGACGAGACCTTCGAGCGCACGGTGGTCTACCTGTGCGAACACACCGAGAAGGGTGCGCTGGGGCTGGTCATCAACAAGCCCATCGACATCAAGCTGAAGAACCTGTTCGAGAAGGTCGAGCTCAAGCTCGATCACCGGCGCGAGCTGGCCGAGCAGCCGGTGTTCTTCGGCGGCCCGGTGCAAACCGAACGCGGCTTCGTGCTGCACGACGGCGCCGGCGAGGGCGGCTCGCCCTACAACTCCACGCTGTCGGTGCCCGGTGGCCTGGACATGACCACCAGCAAAGACGTGCTCGAGGCCCTGGCCGAAGGCGCCGGCCCGCGCCGTGTGCTCGTCACGCTCGGCTATGCCGGTTGGCAGGCCGGGCAGCTCGAAGACGAGATCGGTCGCAACGGCTGGCTCACGGTGGGCGCCGACGCCGAGCGCATCCAGGCCGTGATCTTCGACACCCCGGTGGCGCAGCGTTACGACCGTGCGGTGTCGCTGCTGGGCATCGACCCGCGCATGCTCTCGGGCGAGGCTGGGCACGCATGACACCGGCAGCGGCGCCCGCAACGCTGCTGGCCTTCGATTACGGCACGCGCCGCACCGGCGTGGCGGTGGGCAACACGCTCCTGCGCCAGGCCCAGCCGCTGGCCACGCTGGCAGCCGAGGGCGACGCGGTGTTCGCGCAGGCCGCGCCACTGATCCGCGAGTGGCAACCGGCGGCGCTGGTGGTGGGCATCCCGCTGCACCCCGACGGCGAGCCCCACGACAATACCCGGCGCGCCGAGCGCTTTGCGCGGCGCCTGGCGGGCCGCTTCGGGCTGCCGGTGCACCGCGTCGACGAGCGCTACAGCACCACCGAGGCGCTGGCCGCCGGCGCCCGCGGCGACGCGGCTGATGCCGCGGCCGCCGCGATCCTGCTCGAGCAGTTCTTCAGCGAGCAAACCCTCCGCCCACCCACGGCACAGGACACCGATGCTGCAGCTTGACGCCGAATCCCTCTACGCCGAGCTGCTGGCTGGCGTGCGCCCCTTGCTCAAGCCCGAGTCGCGTCTGGTCGGCATCTGGCGCGGTGGCGCCTGGCTGGCCGAGCGGCTGCAGCGCGACCTGGGCTTGCCCGGCGGCCCCGGCGTCATCAGCAGCACGCTGCACCGCGACGACTTCGCCGAGCGCGGCCTGGCCTCGGGCGCGGGGCGCACCACGCTGCCCTTTGAGATCGACGCCGCGCACCTGGTGCTGGTAGACGACGTGCTCTTCACCGGCCGCACCATCCGCGCCGTCATCAACGAGCTCTACGACTTCGGCCGCCCGGCCAGCGTGCAGCTGGCGGTGCTGGTCGACCGCGGCGGCCGCGAGCTGCCCATCGCCGCCGCCTATGCCGCCGCGCGGCTGGTGCTGCCTGCCGAGCAGAAGCTGGCGCTGGCCCAGCGTGATGACGGCCGCTTCTCCTTCAGCGTGGAGCCGGCCTGATGCTGATGAAGCGCAACCCGCAGCTCAACAAGCACGGCGAGCTGATCCACCTGCTCAGCATCGAGGGCCTGCCGCGCGCCGTGCTGACGCAGATCCTCGACACCGCCGGCACCTTCCTCAGTGTGAACGACCGCGAGGTGAAGAAGGTGCCGCTGCTGCGGGGCAAGAGCGTGTTCAACCTGTTCTTCGAGAACAGCACCCGCACGCGCACCACCTTCGAGATCGCGGCCAAGCGCCTGAGCGCCGACGTGCTGAACCTCGACATCGCGCGCAGCAGCACGGCCAAGGGCGAGAGCCTGCTCGACACCATCGCCAACCTGTCGGCCATGCATGCCGACATGTTCGTGGTGCGCCATGCCGAGAGCGGCGCGCCCTACCTGATCGCGCAGCACGTGGCGCCGCACGTGCACGTCGTCAATGCCGGTGACGGGCGCCATGCGCACCCGACGCAGGGCCTGCTCGACATGTACACGATCCGCCACTTCAAGAAGGACTTCACGCAGCTCACCGTGGCCATCGTCGGCGACATCGTGCACTCGCGCGTGGCGCGCTCCGACATCCACGCGCTCACCACGCTGGGTGTGCCCGAGATCCGCGCCGTCGGCCCGAAGACGCTGGTGCCGGGCGACCTGGCCGGCATGGGCGTGCGCGTGTGCCACGACATGGCCGAGGGCATCCGCGATGCCGATGTCATCATCATGCTGCGGCTGCAGAACGAGCGCATGAGCGGCGCCATGCTGCCCAGCGCCGGCGAGTTCTTCAAGCACTACGGCTTGACGCCGGAAAAGCTCGCCCTGGCCAAGCCCGACTGCATCGTCATGCACCCCGGCCCCATCAACCGCGGCGTCGAAATCGACAGCAGCGTGGCCGATGGCTCGCACAGCGTGATCCTGCCGCAAGTCACTTTCGGCATCGCCGTGCGCATGGCGGTGATGAGCACGATCGCGGGGAACCAGGCCTGACCCATGAAGATCCTGATCAAGAGCGGCCGCGTCATCGACCCCGCCAGCGGCCGTGACGAAACCACCGACCTGGCCATCGCCTCGGGGCGCATCGTCAGCATCGGCGCGGCGGGCGACTTCGCGGCCGAGCGCGTGATCGACGCCACCGGCCTGGTGGTGGCCCCGGGCCTGGTGGACCTGGCCGCGCGGCTGCGCGAGCCGGGGCAAGAGCACGAGGGCATGCTGGAGAGCGAGCTCGCCGCAGCCGCGGCTGGCGGCGTGACCAGCCTCGTGTGCCCGCCCGACACCGATCCCGTGCTCGACGAGCCGGGCCTGGTGGAGATGCTGAAGTTCCGCGCCCGCAAGTTGAGCCGCTGCCGCCTGTTCCCACTTGGGGCGCTGACGCGCGAATTGAAGGGCCACACCCTCACCGAGATGGCCGAGCTCACCGAGGCCGGTTGCGTGGGCTTTTCGCAGGCCGACGTGGCACTGGCCGACAGCCTGGTGCTGATGCGCGCGCTGCAGTACGCCGCCACCTACGGCTACACCGTGTGGCTGCGCCCGCAAGACGCGACGCTCGGCAAGGGCGTGGCGGCCTCGGGCGCGATGGCCACGCGGTTGGGGCTGTCGGGCGTGCCCGTGATCGCCGAGACGATTGCGCTGCACACCATCCTCGAGCTCGTGCGCGCCACCAAGGCGCGCGTGCACCTGTGCCGGCTGTCCAGCGCTGCGGGCGTGGCGCTGGTGCGGGCGGCCAAGGCGGAGGGCCTGCCGGTGTCGGCCGACGTCAGCATCAACTCGCTGCACCTCACCGATGTCGACATCGGCTTCTTCAACCCCGACATGCGGCTGGTGCCGCCACTGCGCCAGGGCGCCGACCGCGACGCGCTGCGCCAGGGCCTGGCCGACGGCACCATCGACGCGCTCGTCTCCGACCACAACCCGGTGGCCGAGGACGCCAAGAACCTGCCCTTCGGCGAGGCCGAGCCCGGCGCCACGGGCCTGGAGTTGCTGCTGAGCCTGGCGCTGCGCTGGGGCCGCGACCACGGCTTGCCGCTGCACACGGCGCTGGCGCGCGTCACCTGCGATCCGGTGCGCGTGCTGGGCGATGCCGTCGGCTCGCTGGCCAGCAGTGCCGGCCGCCTGGTGGAAGGCGGCGTGGCCGACCTCTGCCTCTTCGACCCCGCCGACGAATGGGCCGTGACGCCCGGCGTGCTGGCCAGCCAGGGCCAGCACACGCCGTTTGCGTTTGCGCACACCGGCATGGCGCTGCCCGGCCGTGTGCGCCTCACGCTGGTGGCCGGCACGCCGGCCTTTGAGCGCGCGGCAGCGGTCTGATGCGCAGTCTGCTCGCGCTGGCGCGTCTGCTGCGCTGCTGCCTGCACCTGCTGCACGGCATGGCCGTGATGACGCGCTTTCCGCGGCTCGACGAAGCCGGGCGCCATGCGCGCATCGGCTGGTGGTCAGGCGCGCTGGTGCGCCACGTGGGCCTGGCGCTGCATGTGAGCGGCACCGCGCCGCGGCCGGGGGCCACGCTGGTGGTGGCTAACCACGTGTCCTTCCTCGACATCGCGGCCATTCACGCCGCGGTGCCGCAGGCCCGCTTCGTGTCGAAGGCCGACGTGCTGGCCTGGCCGCTGCTGGGCTGGCTGATCAAGAACGCCGGCACCTTGTTCATCGAGCGCGAACGCAAGCGCGACGCCGTGCGCGTGGTGCACGCCATGGCCGAATCGCTGCAGCGCGGCGAGACGGTGGCCGTGTTCCCCGAGGGCACCACCGGCCCGGGCGATGTCCCCCTTGCCTTCCACGCCAACCTGCTGCAGGCGGCCATCGCCACCGGCACGCCCGTGCAGCCGGTGGTGTTGCGCTACGCCGCGCCCGGCGAGCGTTTTGCCACGGCCGCGCAGTTCCTGGGCGAGACGACGCTGCTGCAGGCCGTGTGGCGCCTGGTCTCGGCGCGCGGCCTGGCCGTGCACGTGGACATCCTGCCGCCGGTGAGCACCGCGCACGCCGACCGCCGCGCACTGGCCGAGCACCTGCGCCAGACGGTGGCCGAGCGGCTGGAGTCGGCATGACGCCGCCGCCGGCCCTGGTGCTGCACTTCGCCGACGAGGCCGCGCTGGCCACGCGGCTGGCCACGGCGCTGGGTGGCGCGGCGGCGTGCATCGAGGTGCATGTGTTTCCGGACGGCGAGACCCGCTTGCGCCTGCCGCCGGCACTGCCGCAGCGCGCCGTGCTGCTGCGCGGCCTGCAGCAGCCCAATGCCAAGCTGGCGCCACTGCTGCTGGCGGCGGCCGGCGCACGCGAGCTTGGCTGCGAGCGCCTCGAACTCGTCAGCCCGTACCTGGCCTACATGCGCCAGGACATGGCCTTCACGCCCGGCGAGGTGGTGAGCCAGCGCCACCTGGGGCGGTTGCTGGCGGGTGCCTTCGACAGCGTGATCACGGTCGACCCCCATCTGCACCGCGTGGCCACGATGGACGAGGTGGTGCCCGGTCGCCGCGGCGTGGCGCTCACCGCGGCCACGCTGCTGGGCCACCATGTGGCGCAAGCTGTGCCGGGCGCGCTGCTGCTGGCACCCGACGAGGAAGCCGGCCAGTGGGTGCGCCGCGCAGCGCAGGCCGCCGGCCTGGATCACGCCGTGTGCGTGAAGCAGCGTCATGGCGACCACGACGTGAGCGTCGCACTGCAAGGCGCGCCTGTGCAGGGCCGCGCCGTCGTGCTGCTGGACGACGTGGCCAGCACCGGCCGCACGCTGGTGAGTGCCGCGCAGGCTGCATTGGCCGCCGGTGCGAGCAGCGTGGACGTGGCGGTCACCCACGCACTCTTCGTGGGCGACGCGCTCGCGGCAGTGCAGGCCTCTGGCGTGCGCCACGTGTGGAGCAGCGACGCCGTGCCGCACGAAAGCAATGCCGTCAGCATCGTGCCGCTTCTGGCGGCGGCGCTGCGCCAGTCGGGGTAGGTAACGGACTTCAGGTGTTGCGGTCGAAGTCCTTGGAGCGGACGACCCAGGGCTATGCCTGTTTTCGGCCCGTTGCCGAAGTTCCTCCCGCGCCACGACTCCGTTCGGGCTGAGCCTGTCGAAGCCTCTTTCTCAGCACCGTCTGCGGCTCATCCAGCACCGCGGCTTTCGGTCCGAGAGCCCTTTGCCGCCGCGATGCTTCGAGCGCGAAGGTCTGCGCGGCACCAGGCTTCGACAGGCCTGTCCTGAGCCTGTCGAAGGGCTCAGCCCGAACGGTGTGTTTCCGATCATCCTGAGCTTGTCGAAGGACAGGCTCAGCCCGAACGGAGGGTGGGGTGAAAGGGTAGGTTGAACGGCCGCAACGGGCCGAGACACGTCCATCAAGCCCGGCCGCAACCCCAGCTCAGGCCTTGCCCTGGCTCGCCACCGCCGCAGCCGCCTTGGCCGCGGCTTCGGCGTCGCCCAAGTAGTAGCTGCGGATGGGTTTTAGCGCCGCATCGAGCTCATACACCAGCGGAATGCCGTTCGGGATGTTCACGCCCACGATGTCGGCGTCGCTGATGCCGTCGAGCATCTTCACGATCGCGCGGATGCTGTTGCCGTGGGCGGCCACCAGCACACGCTGCCCGCTGCCCACGGCCGGGGCGATGACCTCGTCCCAGAAAGGACGCACGCGCGCCACGGTGTCCTTCAGGCACTCGGTCAGCGGAATCTGTTCGGGCGAGAGCCGGGCGTAGCGCGGATCGCCGCGCTCGCTGCGCGGGTCAGACGCCTCCAGCGCCGGCGGCGGCGTGTCGTAGCTGCGGCGCCAGATCAGCACCTGCTCGTCGCCGTACTGCCTGGCCATGTCGGCCTTGTTCAGGCCCTGCAGCGCGCCGTAGTGGCGCTCGTTCAGGCGCCAGTCGTGGCGCACCGGCAGCCAGGTGCGCTCCATCGTGTCGAGCGCATGCCACAGCGTCCAGACGGCGCGCTTGAGGACCGAGGTGTAGGCCACGTCGAACTCCCAGCCGCCCTCGCGCAGCAGCAGCCCGGCCTGGCGCGCCTGCGCCACGCCGGTGTCGGTGAGCGGCACGTCGGTCCAACCGGTGAAGCGGTTCTCGAGGTTCCAGGTCGATTCCCCGTGGCGGATCAGGACGAGCTGATGGGCAGGTTTTGGCATGAACAAGATTCTATGATTCGCGGTTTGCACCAACGGCCGCCTGCGCAGCCCCGCCACCGTGAGCTTCTTTGTCGAAAACTGGATCCTGATCCTCATCGCCTTCGTTTCGGGCGGTCTTCTGGTGTGGCCGATGGTCAACAAGGCCGCCGGCGGCGCCGGTTCCGTGGGTACCTCCGAGGCCGTGCGGCTGATCAACCGCGAGAAGGGCGTGCTCGTCGACGTCGCCGAGCCGACCGAGTACGCGCAGGGCCACGCCACTGGCGCCCGCAACATCCCCTTCGGCCAGCTCCAGGGCTCGAAGGAGCTGCCGTCGAACAAGGCGCTGCCGCTCATCGTGCTGTGCCCCACGGGCGCACGTGCCGGGCGGGCAGCGGGCCTGTTGCGCAAGGCCGGGTATGAAAAGGCCGTGGCGGTGTCGGGTGGCAATGCCGCCTGGCGTGAAGCACAACTGCCGATGGAGAAGTCGGCTGCAGGGTGAAGGCCGGCTGCGGACAATTCGCCGCAGCGTCCCCAAACTCTTCCCCCATTCCAGGAGCCTCCATGAGCCCCGTGCGCATGTACACCACGCAGGTGTGCCCCTACTGCGTTCGCGCCAAGGCGCTGCTCAAGCAGCGTGGCG
>JBIJAP010000238.1:0-5771 GCA_044345715.1 Rubrivivax sp. | reverse complement strand
GCCTGCTGGCGTTCCCGCAGATGCTCAAGGGCGGCTACGACGTGCGCGTGTCGGCCGGTGCCATCACGGCCGGCGGCTGCCTGGGCATCCTGATCCCGCCCAGCGTGATGCTCATCGTCTACGGTGCCACCGCCGGAGTCTCGGTGGTGCAGCTGTATGCGGGCGCTCTGTTCCCAGGGCTGATGCTGGCCGGCCTGTACGTCGTGTACGTGGTGATCCTGGCCAAGCTCAAGCCCAACCTGATGCCGCCGCTGTCGATGACGGAGCGTTTCGTGCCGCTGCCCGCGGCCACCGAGCGGGTGTCGACGCAGATATCCAACACGGCGCTGCCGGCGCTCCTGAGGGCCCTGACGGGCGGGCTGAAGGGGCCGGCGAACCAGGGCGTGTCGGCGGGCTATCTGCTGGGGCAGCTGTGCATCGCGCTGCTGCCGCTGGTGGTGTTCGCGGCCTCGGCCGGCCTGGGCTGGCACCTCAACACCAAGCCGCCCGAACCCGTGGCGACGATGGCGCCCATGGGCAGTGAGATGGCCGAGCCGGCAGGCGCCGATGCCCCCGAGCCGGCCGAAGGCGGCCTGGCCGAACCTCCGAAGGAAGAAGGCGGCCTGCAAGAGCCCGCCAGCGACGGCGTGAAAGAGCCCCCGGGCGCCGATGCCGGCGTGCAGGAGCCCCCGGGTGCCGGCGACGCCGCCAGCGCAGCCGCCGCGGTGGCCGAGCCGTTGGGCGGCGGCGTGCAGGAGCCGGCCGCGGCCACCGCCGCTGTACAGGCCGCGCCGGCCGAGCGCACGCCCGCCACACGCGGCTACTACATCGGCCTGGGCGTCGGTGCCCTGGCGATGGTGGCCTTCTACGCCCTGCTCAGCTTCCAGCGGCTCGAGATCTTCAAGATGCTGCTGGCGAGCTTCTTCCCGCTGGTGGTGCTGATCCTCGCAGTGCTCGGCTCCATCGTCATGGGCCTGGCCACGCCCACCGAGGCCGCGGCGGTCGGGGCCTTCGGCGGCTTCCTGCTGGCCGTGGCCTACCGCCAGTTCAACCTGACGATGCTCAAGGAAAGCGTCTTCCTCACCGCCAAGACCAGCGCCATGGTGTGCTGGCTGTTCGTGGGCAGCGCCATCTTCTCGGCGGCCTTTGCGCTGCTGGGCGGCCAGGAACTGGTCGAGCGCTGGGTGATGTCGATGAACCTCAGCAAGACCGAGTTCCTCGTGCTGAGCCAGGTCATCATCTTCATCCTGGGCTGGCCGCTGGAGTGGACAGAGATCATCGTGATCTTCATGCCCATCTTCATCCCGCTGCTCGACAACTTCGGCGTCGACCCGCTGTTCTTCGGCCTGCTGGTGGCGCTGAACCTGCAAACCGCCTTCCTCAGCCCGCCGGTGGCGATGGCCGCGTTCTACCTGAAAGGCGTGAGCCCGCCGCACGTGACGCTGAACCAGATCTTCGCCGGCATGCTGCCGTTCATGGGCATCCAGGTGCTCGCCATCGTGATGCTCTACAACTTCCCGGCCATCGGTCTGTGGCTGCCCGAGGTGCTCTACAAGTAGCGCGGGCGCGGCACCATGAAAACGGCCCGCGCGTCGATGACGGGCGGGCCCAAAAGCCGGCGGCAGCGCCGCTGGCAGGGGTGAACGTGTGTGGCCGGGATCAGCCCGCCAGCGAACGCGCCAGCGCGAACACCGAGTTCGGTGCCGTCGTGCGCACCGGCTTGACCACCGGTTGTGGCGTGATGGCACGGCGCGCCGGACGCGGCTCGATGCTGACGCCGGAGTCCTTCTGCTCCTGCACCAGACCGGCCAGCGAGATGGTGGCCATGTGGTCCAGCATCACGGCGTTCAGGCGCAGCCACAGCGCGCGGCTCATGCCCAGGCTGCGCTCGTCGTCGCCGCTGTCCTCGAAGGGCTCGTCGACGGCCTTGACGATGTCGGCCACGGTGATGCGCTCGGCCGGGCGGCCCAGCGTGTAGCCGCCGCCGGGGCCGCGAGTGCTCTCCACGAGCCCTTCTTTGCGCAGGCGGCTGAACAGCTGCTCCAGGTAGGACAGCGAAATCTGCTGGCGCTGGCTGATCGTGGCCAGGGCCACCGGGCCGGAGGGCTCGCGCAGGGCGAGGTCGATCAGTGCGTTGACTGCAAAACGGCCCTTGGTGCTCATGCGCATGGTGTGCTCCTTTGACGAGGTCGGTGTGTCAGATATGGGGATCAGGGAACGACAACATTGAATGTAGGGTCGACCTTTCTTCGCGTAAATTCGAATATCGAGTGACTTCATTGCGCATAAAACGCATCGTTCTCGGGAACTCACGAACCGGTCACGCTTCATGAACTTCAAGCACCTGCACTACTTCTGGGTCGCGGCCAAAGCAGGCGGCGTCGTGCGTGCGGGCGAGCAGTTGCACACCACGCCGCAGACGCTGTCGGCCCAGATCAAGCTGCTGGAAGACCGCCTCGGGCGGCGTTTGTTCCGCAAGAGTGGCCGCCAGCTCGAATTGACTGACGACGGACGCGTGGCGCTGCGGTACGCCGATGAGATATTCGCGCTCGGTGGCGAACTCGAGACCGCCCTGCGCGAAAAGCGCGGCACGCAAGAGCAGCAACTGGAGCTTCGTGTGGGGCTCGAGGACGTGGTCGCCAAGTCCGTGGCCTACAAGCTGCTGGAGCCGGCGCTGAACATCGACGAGCCCCTGCGGCTGATCTGCGTCGAGGGCAACTTCAACGACCTGATGGCGCAGCTGGCGCTGCACCGCATCGACCTCGTGCTTGCCGACGAGCCCCTGACGCGCAAGCTCAGCGTCAAGGCCTTCAACCACAAGCTCGGCAGCTCGACGGTGAGCTTCTTCGCGGCGCCCGCGCTGGCCGCGCGGCTGCGCCAGCCCTTCCCCCGGTGCCTGGACGGCGCGCCGATGCTGGTGCCGGGCGGCAGCTCGTCGGTGCGGCCGCAGTTCGATGCCTGGCTTGAGCGGCATCACCTGCGCCCCCGGGTCGTGGGCGAGTTCAGCGACGGCGCGCTGATGAAGGCCTTCGGCCGCCAGGGGCGCGGCGTGTTCCTCTCCCCCAGCGTCGTGGAAGAAGAGACCGTTTCACAGTACGGCGTGCAGGTGATCGGGCGCAGCGACGAGATCAGCGACGACTTCTACGCCATCACCGCCGAGCGCCGCATCACGCACCCCGGCGTGGCGGCCATCACGCAGGCCGCGCGCTCGGAGCTGTTCAGTCCCCGCAGCGCGGCGACATGACCTCAAGCGCCGCCTTGGCGCCGGTGAGTGCCACGAGCGTGTCGGTGATCAGCCAGGTCGGGATGGCCTGCAGGTAGGTCTGGAAGCGGCCCTTGGCCTCGAAGCGTTCGCGAAAGCGCGACTCGAAGAAGCGCTGCCCGAGCCGTGGCACGATGCCGCCGCCGATGAACACGCCGCCGCGGGCGCCGGTGGTCAGCGCCACGTTGCCGGCGAAGCTGCCGAGCAGCGCGCAGAACAGGTCGAGCGTGCGGCCGCAGGCGGCATCGGTGCCGCCAAGACCGCGCTCGACGATGAGTTCGGCCGTCAGGTCGTCGGCCACCGTGCCGTCAACGGCGGCCGCGGCGCGGTGCAGCACCGGCAGCCCGATGCCCGAGAGCAGTCTCTCGGCCGAGACATGTGCAAACTCGCGTCGCGCGGCGGCCAGCACGGCGGATTCGTGGTCGTCGGCCGCCGCCAGCGTGGCGTGGCCACCCTCGCCCGGCACGGCCACCCACTGGCCGGCCACCGGCACCACGGCCGCCACGCCCAGGCCCGTGCCCGGCCCCACGACGGCCAAGGTGCCACCCGCCATCGGCTCGGGCGTGGACCCGACCGGCCGGCGCTGCGCCGCTTGCAGGTGCGGCAGCGCCAGGGCCAGGGCCTCGAAGTCGTTGAGCACGCGCAGCGTGTGCAGGCCGAGTTGCGAGCGCACCGCCTGGCGCGAGAAGCTCCAGCCGCTGTTGGTGAGCGTCACCTGGTCGTCTGCCACGGCCGTGGCCACGGCCCAGGCGGCGGCCCGCGGCGGCAGGAAGTGATCGCCCCGCTCGGCCCGCATCGTGGCCAGGTAGGCCTGCATGGCCTCGGCGGGGCCCTGGTGGTCGGCGCATGACAGCGTGCGCACATGTTCCACCGTGGTGCCTGCGCCGGAAACCCAACCAAAACGGGCGTTGGTGCCACCGATGTCGGCCACCAGCCAGGGATGAGGAACACCCCCGTCGGCGCGGGCCACGGTGCCCACTGGAAGGCTGAGATCGTTCATGAAGACGACGGGAGGCGGGAAGAGGCCAAGCTACGGTAGCAAAACTACATGCTTCGAACAAGCGAGTTCATCCGGTCAAAGGCGGGCCTTTCTGCTGTGTCACGCAGCACCGGGCTCGGGTTGACCCCGTAGTGAAGCTACAAAGCCCGACCGCAGACTGCGGCTGAACCCGGCGCTGGAGCCCTCACGCACAATCCGGGCCTGATTTCTGCCTCGGCGCCGACGCCGCATGACCCAGCCCTACGACAGCCCCCGCCTGCTTGCCGACATCGGCGGCACCTATGCCCGTTTCACGCTCGAAGTGGCGGCGGGGCAGTTCGAGCACATGGTGTCCTTGCTCTGCGAGGACCACGCCGACTTCCACGCCGCCGTCACCACCTACCTGCAGAGCCTGCCCCCGGGCCTGGCCGCACGGCTGGCGCACGCCGCCATCGCCATCGCCAACCCGGTGGAAGGCGACGAGGTGCGGATGACCAACTACCACTGGCGCTTCTCGATCGAGCAGATGCGCCAGCGGCTGGGGCTGGAAACACTGGTGGTGGTGAACGACTTCACCGCGCTGGCGATGTCGCTGCCGCGGCTGGCACCCGGACAGCGCCGCCAGATCGGCGGCGGCCTGGCGCGCGAACGCAGCGTGGTGGGCGTGCTCGGCGCCGGCAGCGGCCTGGGTGTCAGCGGCCTCATTCCAGCGGGCGATGGCTGGGTGGCACTGGGCACCGAAGGCGGCCACACGAGCTTTTCGCCGCGCGACGAACGCGAGATCGCCATCCTTCGCTACGGCTTGAACCACTACTCCCACCTGTCGCACGAGCGGCTGTTGTCGGGACCCGGCCTCGAACTGATCCATCGCGCCCTGCGCGCCCACGCCGGCCTGCCGCCCGAGGCGCTGGCGGCGCCCGAGATCACCCGCCGGGCCCTGGAAGGCGCCGACGCGCTGTGCCTCGAGACACTCGAGGCCTTCTGCTCCGTGCTGGGCAACGTCGCCGGCAACCTGGCCGTCACCCTGGGCGCGCTGGGCGGCATCTACATCGGCGGGGGCATCGTGCCGCGCCTGGGCGCCTACTTCGACCGCAGCCCGTTCCGCAGCCGCTTCGAGAACAAAGGCCGGTTCACTGACTACGTCAAGGGCATCCCGACCTACGTGGTGACGGCCGAGCACGCCACCTTCGTGGGCGCGTCGGCCATCCTGGCGGCGCAACTGCGCACGATGCAGGCGGAGCACGGCTCGCCCATCCTCAGCCAGATCAAGCGCGCGCGCGACGGCCTCTCGCCGGCCGAACGGCGCGTGGCCGACCATGTGCTGGCGCACCCGCGGGCCGCCCTCGGCGACCCGATCGCCGAGATCGCGCGCGCGGCGCAGGTCAGCCAGCCCACGGTGATCCGCTTCTGCCGCAGCCTGGGCTGCGAGGGCCTGTCGGACTTCAAGCTGCGCCTGGCCTCGGGGCTGAGCGCCACGGTGCCGATCACGCACACGCAGGTCACCGGCGAAGACAGCATGCTCGAGCTCGGTGTCAAGGTGCTGGGCAATAC
>JBIJAP010000206.1:0-6421 GCA_044345715.1 Rubrivivax sp. | reverse complement strand
CACGCAACGGGTGCGTGATGCGCTCCGGGTCGCGCGGATCGGGAATCGCTGCAGCCGCCGCGCGGCTCAGACCAAGGTGCGCATCGACCTGGCGCAACAACAGCAGCCCGCCGTCGCTGCTGAGATCCCCGCCGCTGAAATCGGCCTCGATGACGCGGCGTCCGAACCGCCCGAAATCGATCTTGGCATCCGTGCACCTTGGCATCGGCAGTCCTCGGTTGGCATAGGCGGTCAGATACCTATGACAACGCGCCACGGCACGAGGCTGCCGACCTGATCATGATGAAATTTCCGGGTTAGCCGCCGCCCTGGCGCGGATTGCCGCCGTCTGCCGCGAGCAGTGCCGGGTGGCTGGCATCAGGTGCAGCACGGCTGAGATGGGGCACGCGATGGTGGCCCTGGGCTACTGCCTGGTCGTGCCGGGGCACGACGCTTCCTGCCTGAAGCAGGAAGTCACCCGGCGCTTAGGTGTGCTGCGGGCGGCGTGAGGGCCGGTGCGCCGCCAGCGCGGGGCGCGGCGAGCGACTCGATCCACGCCTCGGCTGGCATCGGCCGCCCGTGCAGCCAGCCCTGCTCGAAGGGGCAGCCCTGCGCGCGCAGGAATGCCGACTGCGCCGCCGTTTCCACGCCCTCGGCCACCACTTCCAGCCCCAAGTGCCGCCCCATGGCCAGGATGGACTGGACGATGCCCACGGCTGCCGGGTCGTCGGGCAGGCCCTGGACAAAGCTGCGGTCGATCTTGATTTCGAAGAGTGGCAGGCGTCGCAGGTAGCCCAAGCTCGAGAAGCCGGTGCCGAAGTCGTCGATCGCGAAGCGCAGGCCCATGCACACCAGCTCGTTCATGCGGCGCACCACTTCGTCAACCTGCTGGATCAGCAATGTCTCGGTGATCTCCAGAATCAGGCAGTCGGCCGGTGCGCCCGAAGCGGCGATGGCGTCTCGCACATCGGTGACGAACAGCGGGTGCTGGAACTGCGCGGCGCTGACGTTGATCGCCAGTTCGGTACGCCGGCCGTCGCGATGCGTGCGGGCCAGGATCGCGCAGCCCTGCTGCAGCACCCAGCGCCCCAGTTCGACGATGAAGCCCGAGGCTTCGGCCACGGCGATGAACAGATCCGGGGCCACCCAGCCGCGCGTGCGGTTGTGCCAGCGCAGCAGGGCTTCGCCACGGCGCTGCCGGTCGCAGGCGTCGACCTGCGGCTGCACGTAGAGCTCGAGCTCGCCCGCCGCCAGGGCCAGGCGCAGGTCGGCCTCCAGCGCCAGCGCGCTGTGCAGCTCGGTCATCATCCCGGGCTCGAACAGGGCCAGCCCGCCGCGGTCGGCCGCTTTGGCGCGCTTCAGGGCCAGCTGGGCTTCGAGCAGTGCCTGCTGCGCGTCGTGCGCGGCCGGGCCCAGCAGGCTGATGCCCGTGCTGGGTCGCACCGTGAGCAGTCCGTTCCCCACCGCCATGGTTTGCGAAATGCAGTCCCGCAGCTTGGTGGCAACGGCCTGCACCGCCACGTTCGCGCCTTCGGCAGTCGATTCCGCCGTGTCGATGACGACCACGAACTCGTCGCTGCCGGCACGCAGCGCCGCGTCCTCGCCGCGCAGCGCCGCGCGCAGCCGACGGGCCACCTCGCACAGCACCTCGTCGCCGATCCGGCTGCCCCGGGTGAGGTTGACGAGCTTGAACTGGTCGAGGTCCAGCGTCAGCACAGCGCTGAACCGGCCGCTGCGGCGACTGCGTGCCAGCGCGCGTTCGAGCTTTTCCGGCAGGGCGCGTCGGTCGAGCAGGCCCGTCAGCGGGTCGAGCAGCAGATCCTCCGCTGCGGCTTCCTGCCGGGACTCTGCAACTTCCACGGCACCGGCCTCGGCCAGCGCCTGCGGCACCTTGTCAGACGCGTTTGCGATGACGAAGCCGCCCTTGCCCGATTGCTTGACTGAATACATCGCGGCGTCGGCGGCCTCGATCAGTGTTTGTGCCGAGGTCGCATGGCGCGGGTAGCTGGCCACGCCCACGCTCGCACCCACGCGGGCCTCCAGGCCCGAGGGCAGGCCGAACGGCACTTTGAAGGCGGCGATCAGCGCCATCGCCAACTCGCTGATGGCCGGGTCCAACGCGTGCGCGCCGTCGATGACCACCACCAGTTCGTCGCCACCCAGGCGGCCCACGATGTCGGAGTCGCGCTTGAAGATGGCGCGCAAGCGCCGCGCCGCCTCGGTCAGCACGGCGTCGCCGGCGGCGTGGCCCCACTGGTCGTTGACGGACTTGAAGCCGTCCAGGTCCAGGAACATCAAGGTCACCGCGTGGTCGCTGGTCGCTGCGACCGCCAGCTTCTGCGCCAGGGCCGCCTCGATGAAGGCGCGCGACTTCAGACCTGTCAGCGCGTCGTGCTCGGCGCGGTGCTGTGCCAGTTGTTCGGTCTGCCTGCGCGCCGTGATGTCGTAAAGCACGCCTTCGACGCTTTCGCCGCCGTCGGCCAGCGCCTGCACCGACACCAGGCAATGCGCCCACACGATGTGGCCGTCAGTGCGCCGGAACTGCAGGTCCAGCGACTGCGGCTGCCCGCTTTCGCGCGCGGCGTCGATCAGCGCCTGTAGCCGATCCGGTGCGCAGGCGAAGGTCTGCACGAAGTCGTCCTGCCCTGCCGCCGCTATGGTGTCGTCGCGGCCCTCGAGCAGCCGGCCGAGGGCCCGGTTGCCGTGCAGCATTCGGCCCGCCGACAGCACGAAGATGCCGGCGCTCGACGAATCGAAGATGCCGCGGTAGCGAGCCTCCATGTCAGCGATCTCGGCGCGCATGGCGCGCTCGCGCGCCAGCGCCGTCTGCTGCAGTGCCAGCAACCGATTGCCGGCGGCGGCCACCGTGCCAATGTCGTCGAACTCGTGGCGCGGGTCGACCTGCAGCCGCGCGTCGGTGCCGGGTGCCATCTGCGCGATGTCCTCGGCCAGCAGCCGCATAGGGCGCGAGAGCAGGCGCACGGCCAGCGCCTGGAACACCAACAGCACGGCCGCCAGCAGCACCACCAGCGCACCGACGAGGCGCAGGGCCTGCAATCCGGCCTCGGACTGGATGTGTTGCTCGTCCTGCCAGACCTGCAGCCGGCCCACGACCTCGGCCGTGTCGAAGGGATTGCTCAGCGTCTGGTCGTGCGCCGGGGCCGCCCGTCGGACCTCAGCCAACCGGGTTGCCGCTGCAAGATCGGCAGGCCCGCTGGGGGGCAGCAGATCCTGGCCTTGCATGTCGACCATGGCCACCGCGGCAACGTTGGGGTGACGCCGCAGTCCGTCGGCGATCTCCCGCAGCAGCTCGCGATCCTTCGCGTAGGCGCCCACGGCCGCCGTCTTCTCGATGGCGCCTACCATCGACGCCACGGTGGCCGCACCGTTCTGGCGCCAGTGCGCTTCGGTGGCGCGGTACACCACCAGCGACACCACGGCCCCAGCAAGCACGCCGTGGCCACGAGGATGCGCAGAAAGCGCTGTTGAAGCGAACGGGCTTTCACGGCGAAGGTGCCAAGCTGGCCTTACGGGTGCGGGTTCACCTGCAGGCGCAGCACCACGCGCAAAGCCGGGTCTTGCGGTTCGGCCGCCAGGTAGCCCACCGCGCTGGCGTCCGCCAGCAGCCGGCGCACGACGTCGCTGTCGTCGCCCACGGCTGGCGGCTGCTGCACTTCGCCGGTGAAGTGCAGCCGCGCCCAGTAGCTGTTGATGCGCGCGATGTCCAGGCCCGTCAGGGCCCGGTAAAGGGCCTTGCGGACGCTGCCGTCGCGCCGCTGGTCCAGTGGCGTGGCCGGGCCGCCGTCAGCCAGTGTGCGTACGCGCCCGGTGTACAGCGCAAGCAGTTCCTTGCTCGTCACCACCCGCCACGGGCTGCGCGCCGACACGGCGACGTGCAACACCAAGGCCTGGGCGACGGCCGGCGTGGCGCCACCGACAAGGGCGCAGCAGGCCGCACCGAGCAGGACGCGGCGCTGTGGCTGAAAGGGGCCGCCCATGCTGTTCGACCGGCCCATCACGGCTCCCACACGAAGTCCAGCGCAATGCTGGCCACCGTATTGCGGGCACCGAAGGGCCCGCTGTCGCTGCGCCACAGCCCGGTGCCGAAGGGGCTGACATGCACGCGGTCCACCTGGAACTTGAGCGCCACGTTGGAAGCGAAGTCCCAGCGCAGTCCGGCGGAAACCGTGCGCTGGTCATGACGGTAGGCGCTGGTGATCGTGGCTGCAGCGTCCAGCACGCCCTGGGCCTGCGCCGCGCCTGCCGCGCCGAGCACGGGAGCGAGTGCCACTTCCACACGAGGAGACAGGGTCGGTGCCACGTCGGCGCGCGTGCGGCCGAACACGCCGAACCAGGTCACTTCGTTCCAGCGGTAGCCCAGGCTGACGTAGCCGCGCGACGTCGGCAGCAGCCCGCCGGTGCTGACTTCCAGGCGGCTGAACTCGGTGTGCAGCAACCACGGTCCCTGGTCGTATTGCAGTCCCAGCGACAGGTAGCGCACGCGGCCCGCGCTCCACAGGTTGTTCTGCAGCCTGTCGATCTGCTCGGCCAGCCCCGGCAAGGGCAGGGCGGCGAGCTGGCCAAGCGCGCCCCGGACGATGCCGACTTCCTCGGGCAGCTGCAGCGACATGCGCGCCTGCACGACGCTGCCCTTTAGCAGCAGCGCGCCAGCGCTGCGCTGCGCCGTCAGCAACACGACGTCCCGGCCCTGAATCGTGAAGCTGCGCAGGTCCGGAAAGCTGCCACTGCCCGTGGCGCGGAAGCGGCCCGTGGCGCCCCGGAACAGCCAGCTCGTGTCGCCCCCGCCACCCGTCCACACCTGCGAGCCCTCGACGCCGTCGACCGCCAGGAGGGGCAGGAACCCGTACATGTCCACCGGCGGCCGGATCCACGGCCAGGCATACCCCAGGTGCCGGCTGTTGGCGAAGAGGAACACGTCGGGGCTGGTGCGCCCGAGCCGCACGCGCGCCGTCTGCGTGGGACGCCAGCCTGCATAGGCCAGCTCGATGGCTTCGGAGGCCGGCGTGCCGCTTGGGCGCTTGTACAGCACCGCCTGAGACGTGAATTCCAGCCCAGGCTGCGGCTGCCAATGCAGCTGAAGGCCGGCGCGGGTGTCGGTGCCCAGATCGACCGACCGAGTCGAACCCGGCTGCGCCCGGTTGCGCATGAAGCCCCAACCCTCCGGGACCGACTACGAGAGGACCCCCAGGGTGCCGAAGCCGCTGACCTTCAGCGGCGTCGGTACCTCGTCGGCCAGGGCGTGCCCTGGCCAGAGAAACCAGGCGAGCGCGCAGGCCAGGGGCGCCAGGCGACGAACGGTTGCAGGGGGTGGGGCGGTGTGGGAGGTGTCGGACATACGGGAGGCTCGGGAGCCAATGGGGGACCCATGGCCAGCCATGC
The DNA here is from genome assembly GCA_044345715.1 of Rubrivivax sp. Taxonomy (GTDB): domain Bacteria; phylum Pseudomonadota; class Gammaproteobacteria; order Burkholderiales; family Burkholderiaceae_C; genus Rubrivivax. Next base: position 1,042 of record JBIJAP010000206.1, on the reverse strand, counting down.
AGAGCTCGGCCGGGCTTTGTTGGCAATCGAATCTGCGTTGTCTTTTGGCGCCAGATCGCAGAAGCAGGCCTTGTCTTCAACCAGATTTCGGCGCTGATGTGTGGAACTTGAGGCGGTTGTCAGCCACTTCCGGGCCGGTAACTCGAGTCCGCCTGGGCGTCGTCGGTAAACACGTCGTGGTACGGACCTCGAGATCCTCGCGCTACAGTTGCTACAAGGCTGATATCAGCCCGCGCCAGCACGCACTGCTGGATTTTGCGATGAAGGTCTGCCTGCACTCAGACGAGATCGAAGATCCCGACTCTGCGGCCTTACACGCGAACGGCCTCAACGACGAGGACATCTGGGACATTGCGGCCATCACCGCGTTCTTTGGTCTGAGCAACCGCATGGCCAGCTTCAGCGGCACGATGCCCAACCCTGAGTTCTATCTGGTGGGCCGCGCACCCAAGGCCAAACCAGCCGCCTGAAGCGCTTGCGGTCGTGCCAGCAAAGCCCAGGCCATTTGCACCAGGGCTACTTCAAACGCGGGGCTGCCCAAGAGGGGCGACTTTTCCAGGCTGGCGCTGCGCAATGTGCCAATCACCGAGCGGCTCAGCACAAACAGCTGCGCCGGGCTGGGTGTTTGCAGCGCGGGGTGGCCGATGCGCTCAAAGAAGATGGCCAACCGGTCGGCCACCTGACGCACGGCGCTGGCGGTTTCATCGGGCTTTTCAAGGGTCCAGCACAGGCGAATCAAGCTTTGGCTCAAACCCTTGCCCGTGGCAAAGCCCCGCACCAAAATGCGTATGGCTTGGCCCAGCAGCTCACGCCCGTCCAGCTCGCACACATCGGGCAAGGTCTCGAGCTCGCTGAGGTAACGCCCCAGCTCTTGCAGAACCATCTCTTGGCCCCGTGCGGCCATGGCACGCACCAACACCTCTTTGCTCGGGAAATACTGGTACAGCGTGCCGATCGAAAAACCGGCCGCTGCCGCCACCTTGTTGGTGGTCAAACCGCCCTCGCCTTCCTTGTCCAAAATCTGAGCAGCGGCCTTGAACAA
>JBIJAP010000396.1:0-3593 GCA_044345715.1 Rubrivivax sp. | reverse complement strand
GGACGACCACGACTACGGCCTCAACGACGGCGGTGCCGACTTCGCACACCGCCAGGCCAGCAAGGACGCCTTCCTCGAGTTCTGGGCCGTGCCCGCCACCGACGAGCGACGCGCGCGCGAAGGCCTGCACCACGCGCAGGTGCTGCAGCAGGGCGCCCGCCGCGTGCAGCTGATCGTGCTCGACACCCGCTGGTGGCGCAGCGCCCTCAAACCCACTGATCAACGCGGCGCGCGCGGCAAGGAGCGCTACCTGCCCGACGCTGACCCGGCCAAGACCATGCTCGGCGCCGCGCAATGGGCCTGGCTCGAGCGACGGCTGGGCGAGCCGGCCGACGCTCATGTGGTGGTGAGCAGCGTCCAGCTGCTGGCCGAAGGCCACGGCTTCGAGCGCTGGGGCAACCTGCCGCTGGAGCGTGAGCGCTTCTTCCGCACCGTGCGCACCAGTGGCGCGCGCGGCGTGGTGCTGGTCTCGGGCGACCGCCACATCGGCGGCCTGTACCGCCACGCCGGGGCCGACGCGGGCTACCCGCTGTGGGAGATGACCTCCAGCGGCGCCACCCACCCCTGGGCCACGGCCGACGAGCCCGGGCCCAACCGCGTGGGCCCGTTGGTGCGCGAGCGCCACTACGGCCTGGTCGAGTTCGACTTCGCGGCGGCCGAGCTCACGCTCTCGCTGCGTGGCGAGGCCAACCAGGTGCTGCACGAACACACGGTGCCGCTCGCGGTGCTGCAACCTGCCTGACGTTCATCATGAGCGACACAAAGCCCTTTCGCATCCTCGGCATCCAGCAAGTCGCCATCGGCGGCCCCGACAAGCAGCGCCTGAAGTCGCTGTGGGTCGACATGCTCGGCCTCACGGTCAAGAGCAGCTTCGTCAGCGAGCGCGAAAACGTCGACGAGGACATCTGCGAACTGGGCCGCGGCCCCACGGCGGTGGAGGTCGACCTGATGCAGCCGCTGGACCCCGACAAGAAGCCGGCGGTGCACACCACGCCGCTCAACCATGTAGGCCTGTGGGTCGACGACCTGCCGGCCGCCGTGCACTGGATGACGGCGCACGGCGTGCGCTTTGCGCCCGGCGGCATCCGCAAGGGCGCGGCCGGCCACGACATCTGCTTCATCCACCCCAAGGGCAACGACGAGTTCCCGCTCGGCGGCGAGGGCGTGCTGATCGAGCTGGTGCAGGCGCCGCCCGAGGTGGTGGCGGCGCTGGGCTGAAGAGATCGCAGCCGCGACGGAAGCCTCACCCCGCATGGTGCGATGGCGGCGCTGGATACAGTCCCGGTCTTTGATTGCTGGCCTGCACCGGAGCCCACGATGAACATCCAGTCCCTTCTGAACCAGATACTCGGTGGCGCTTCGGCGCCCACGGGCGGCAGCGCGCACGGCCAGGGCCGTGGCAACGACCTCGGCAAGTACCTCGTGGGCGGTGCTGCCGGCGGCGCGCTCGGCCTGCTGCTGGGCAGCAAGCGCGGCCGTGGCATGGGCGGCAAGGCGCTCAAGTACGGCAGCGTGGCGGCGGTGGGCGCGCTGGCCTGGAAGCTGTACCAGGACCACCAGGCCAAGCAGCAGCAGCCGGTTCCGAACGCGCCGGGCCAGGGTTACGCGCCCATGCCGCAAGCCCAGCCGATGCGACAGGCCCAGCCCATGCAGCCAGCCAGCTTTGCCGCGCTGCCGGCGCCGCAGATGGAGCTGCACGCCCAGGCGATGCTCAAGGCCATGATCGCCGCCGCCAAGAGCGACGGCCACCTGGATGCGCGCGAGCGCGAGCTGCTGCACGGCGAGATGACGCGCCTGAACGCCGATGCCGAGACCCGCGCCTGGTTCGACGCCGAGCTGGCCAAGCCGGTGGAGCCGGGCGATGTGGCGGCGGGTGTCACCTCGCCGCAGATGGCGGCAGAGGTCTACCTGGCCAGCCTGCTGGTGGTGGACGAGACCACCACGATGGAACGCGCCTACCTCGACGAACTGGCGCGCCGCCTCCAGCTCGACCCGGGCCTGAAGGCCGACCTCGAGGCCCGCGCAGCCCAGGCCTGATGGGCCTGGCCCCGGCGAGGCCCGGGGCCAGCCGCTCAGTCGCGCGGCGCGACGACGAGGCAGCGCGACTCGCTCATCGCATGAACGAGCATCGTGCTGCCGTGGCGGGCCAGGTAGGGCTTGCCGGCCACCACGATGTGGTCATGTTCCTCGCCATCGTGCGTGACCCACAGCGTGCCGTCGAGGCACACGAGCTCGGTGCCCAGCGGCTGCTCCACGCGCAGCGTGCTGCCGGCGCTGATGTGGCGCTCGGGCGAGGCCAGGCTCAGGCTGCGGTCACGGCGCACGCCCGGGGCCGCCGTGGCAACGGCAGCCGGGCGGCCCAGGAACCAGGCCGTCAGCTCACTCCAGCGGGCGGCGGGGTTGAAGGTGATGTCCATGGCGGGGCTCCTGTGGTGGGTTGGGCGGTGAATCGCTTCACCGTGCCTGCACTGTGCCGTGTTCACACCCGCGGCCAGGCAGGCATCGCGGTCGCCCTGCATGGCGTTGTCGATCATGGCCACGAAGCGCGGGCGCACGCCAGTCGACCAGCGCTGCACCCTGTCGCAAGGGGTCTCCTGGCCGCCTCTCACGGGCATCTGCCCGCCCGTCTGCACCCCGTCGCTGGGCTTGCGCGCGATGCACTCGTCGCGGCTCACGGGGGCATCAGACCCTTGCCGCGCGAGCCGAGGGCACCGAGTTCAACACGCCCAACGAGTGGGGACATTGACTGTCACAGAGAAGGCCGGCCGAACACAATCCGGCGCGCTTGCACCAGGCTGCGCCGACTCGGCAAAGCCCTGCAGCGCCCTCCTTTCGCCCACGCCCACTCGAAGGACTCTCACCCCATGGATCGTCGACAGCACCTCGGTGCACTCCTGGCCGCTGCGGCGGGCGCCTCGCTTCCCCTGGCGGCCCGCGCCCAGGCCTACCCGAACAAGCCGGTGCGCCTGATCGTGCCGTTTGCACCCGGTGGCACCACGGACATCATCGCCCGCATCGTGGCCGAGCGCATGTCGGCCACCATCGGCCAGAACATGATCGTCGAGAACCGCGCCGGCGGCGGCGGCACGGTGGGCACGCTGGAAGTGGTGCGTGCCGCGCCCGATGGCTACATGCTCGGCATGGGCACCGTCTCGAGCACCGCCGCCAACCCGGCGATCAACCCGCGCAACCCCTACGACCCGCTGGTGGACCTCACGCCCATCAGCAACATCGCGGCCACGCCCAACGTCATTGCGGTGCACCCGTCGTTTCCGGCCCGCGACTTCCGCAGCTTCGTCGCCGAGCTGCGCAAGAGCCCCGGCAAGCACAGCTACGCCAGCTCGGGCACGGGCGGCAACAACCACCTGCTGATGGAGCTGTTCAAGGTCTTGAGCAAGACCTTCGTGCTGCACATCCCCTACCGCGGCTCCGGCCCGGCCATCAACGACACCGTGGCCGGCGTGGTGCCCATCCTGTTCGACAACCTGCCTTCTTCTCTGCCGTTCATCCGCGATGGCCGGCTGGTGCCCATCGTCGTGGCCGCGCCCACGCGCCTGGCGGTGCTGCCGAACGTGCCCACCTTTGCCGAGATG
>JBIJAP010000205.1:0-6490 GCA_044345715.1 Rubrivivax sp. | reverse complement strand
CCGAAGCCGGGCGCGTGGTTGCGCGCATGCTGGCCGTCGAGGCCCACAGCGCCTTGCTGCTGGGCGCGCTGCTCCTCGGGCTGGAACGGGTGATGGCCAAGCGGCGCTTCGATGCCGTCGAGGGGGCCAGTCAGTTCAGCCTGGGCATGGCTCTCGCAGCGGGCGCGCTGTTCTGCACCGTTGTCGGGTACTTCGGGCTGCAGCCGATGATGGCTGCGGCACGGGCCGGGCAGGGCGCCCTGAGCTTTGGCCAACTGCATGCGGCGAGTGCCGTGCTTTATGCCGTCAAGGTGCTGCTGGTGGCGGCCTTGGCCTGGCGGGCGGCTGGTGCCGGCCGGCCGGGCTAGTCGCGCGCCTTCTTCTTGACGCTGGTCACGCGCGCCTTGGCGTGCTTGATCTGGCCGCCGGAAGTGACGCGCTCGTTGCCGTACACCTTGACCTTCTTGACCGTGGCGCGGTGATTGCCGCTCTTGGAGAAGCTGACGATCTTGACGGTGCGGGGGCCGGGCATGCGGTCGTCCCGCTCGGCCTTTTCCTTGGGCGGAATCGGCCGCCACAGCACCAGCAGCTTGCCGATGTGCTGGATGGGCGCGGCCGACAACTCGTCGGCCAGCTTGGCGAGCATGGCCTCGCGGGTGCTGCGGTCGTCGGAGAAGACGCGCACCTTGATCAGGCCGTGGGCGTCGAGCGCGCCTTCGATTTCCTTGCGGACGGCGGCGGTGAGGCCCTCGCCGCCGATCATGACAACGGGGTCGAGGTGATGGGCAGCGGCGCGGTGTTCCTTGCGCTGGGCGGGGGTGAGCTGGATGGCAGGCATCGATCTATTATCGACCGCGGAACAACATGAAACCAAAGAGCAAGAAGGTCAACCGGGCGTGGCTGCACGACCACATGAACGACCCGTACGTGAAGCAGGCGCAGCGCGAGGGCTACCGGGCCCGTGCCGCCTACAAGCTCAAGGAGATCGACGAGACGCTGAAGCTGGTGAAGCCCGGCCAGGTGGTGGTCGACCTGGGCGCCACGCCAGGCGCCTGGAGCCAGTACCTGCGGCGCCGCTTCGCGCCCGACGGTGCGGCGGCCGGTGAGCTGAACGGCACCCTTATCGCGCTGGACATCTTGCCCTTCGAACCCATCGAGGGCGTGCACTTCATCCAGGGCGACTTTCGCGAGGAATCGGTGGCGGCTCAGCTGGCCCAGGTGCTGGCCGGGCGCCCGGTTGATCTGGTGGTGTCCGACCTCGCGCCTAATCTCTCGGGCATCGAGTCGGCCGACGCCGCGCGCATCGCCCACCTGGTGGAACTGGCGGTCGAGTTTGCCGAGGCCCACCTCGTGCCCGAGGGCGCTTTGGTGTGCAAGTGTTTCCATGGCAGCGGCTACAGCCAGCTGGTGAAGCTCTTCAAGGAGCGCTTCCGCGTCGTCAAGCCGATCAAGCCCAAGGCATCGCGTGACAAGTCGGCAGAAACCTTTCTGGTCGGCATGGGTCTGAAGAACCGCTAAGGTTCAAAACATGGTGATATCAACAGCAGTGCCCGGCATGGCGTGGAAGCGACCCGCTTCAGCCCCTCTTCTTCAACGAAGCCTGCAGTGCCGATTCAGGGTCAGCCCCTGCTTGACGCCACTAGAATCAGCCCCATGTACCGTGGAATCAAGCGCCATCCGTTCGGGTGCGCTGCCCGCTGAACTGGAAAAGGAGCCGCGGTGAACAACCAGTGGTTTTCGAAAGTCGCCGTATGGCTCGTGATCGCACTCGTGCTGTTCACGGTGTTCAAGCAATTCGACCGCGGCGTGGCGCAGGGTAACCAGATCGCCTACTCCGACTTCCTCGAGGAAGTGAAGGCGCGGCGCATCAAGTCCGTCACGCTGCAAGAAAACCCGGGCGGCGGCACCGAGATCCAGGCCGTCACGGTCGATGACCGCCGGCTGCGCTCCACCGCCACGTTCCTCGATCGCGGCCTTGTGGGCGACCTCATCGCCAGCGGCGTGAAGTTCGACGTCAAGCCGCGTGAGGAGCCCAGCCTGCTGATGAGCATCCTCGTCAGCTGGGGCCCGATGCTGCTGCTGATTGGCGTCTGGATCTACTTCATGCGCCAGATGCAGGGCGGCGGCAAGGGCGGCGCCTTCAGCTTCGGCAAGAGCAAGGCGCGCATGCTCGACGAGGCCAACAACACCACCACCTTCGCCGACGTCGCCGGTTGCGACGAGGCCAAGGAAGAGGTGAAGGAGCTCGTTGACTTCCTGAAGGACCCGCAGAAGTTCCAGAAGCTTGGCGGTCGCATCCCGCGTGGCGTGCTGCTCGTCGGCCCCCCGGGCACCGGCAAGACGCTGCTGGCCAAGGCCATCGCCGGTGAGGCCAAGGTGCCGTTCTTCAGCATCAGCGGCTCCGACTTCGTCGAGATGTTTGTCGGCGTCGGCGCGGCCCGCGTGCGTGACATGTTCGAGCAGGCCAAGAAGAGCGCGCCCTGCATCATCTTCATCGACGAAATCGACGCGGTGGGTCGCCACCGCGGTGCGGGTCTCGGCGGCGGCAACGACGAACGCGAGCAGACGCTGAACCAGATGCTCGTCGAGATGGACGGCTTCGAGACCAACCTTGGCGTCATCGTGATGGCGGCCACGAACCGGCCTGACATCCTCGACCCCGCGCTGCTGCGCCCGGGCCGCTTCGACCGCCAGGTCTACGTGACGCTGCCCGACGTGCGCGGCCGAGAGCAGATTCTCGGCGTGCACATGCGCAAGGTGCCGGTGGGGCAGGACATTCGTGCCGACATCCTGGCCCGCGGCACGCCCGGTTTCAGCGGTGCCGATCTGGCCAACCTGGTCAACGAAGCGGCTCTCTTCGCTGCCCGCCGCAACGGGCGCGTGGTCGAGATGGGCGACTTCGAGAAGGCCAAGGACAAGATCATGATGGGCCCCGAGCGGAAGTCCATGGTCATGCCCGAGGAAGAGCGCCGCAACACCGCGTACCACGAGGCCGGCCATGCGCTGGTGGCGCGCCTGATGCCCAAGACCGACCCGGTGCACAAGGTCACCGTCATCCCCCGGGGCCGTGCCCTGGGTGTGACGATGCAGCTGCCCGAAGGCGACCGCTACAGCATGGACAAGGAGCGCATGCTCAGCACCATCAGCGTGCTGTTCGGCGGCCGCATCGCTGAAGAGGTGTTCATGAACCAGATGACCACCGGCGCCAGCAACGACTTCGAGCGCGCCACGGCGATCGCCCGCGACATGGTCATGCGCTACGGCATGACCGACGAGCTCGGCCCAATGGTCTACGCCGACAACGAAGGCGAGGTCTTCCTCGGCCGCAGCGTCACCAAGACCACCAGCATGTCGGAAGAGACGATGCGCAAGGTCGACTCCGTGATCCGCCGCATCATCGACGAGCAGTACACCACCGCCCGCCGCCTGATCGAGGAGCACAAGGACAAGATGCACGCGATGGCGCAGGCCCTGCTCGAGTGGGAAACCATCGACGCCGACCAGATCGACGACATCATGTCCGGCAAGCCGCCGCGGGCGCCGAAGGACTGGACGCCCTCGTCGAACAAGCCGAGCGGCCCGACGCCGCCGGTCAACGCCGACGGCGCACCGGCCGCGGCCTGAGGCGCGCCGTGGTCGCAAGCAACGGGGCTCTGGGCCCCGTTTTTTTTGGCTGGCGCGCCGGTCGATTCGAGCTCGAGCTAACCGAGCCGCTGGTGATGGGCATCGTCAACGTCACGCCCGATTCGTTCTCGGACGGAGGCCGCTTCTTCGATGCCGACGCCGCCCGCCGCCACTGCGACCAGTTGCTGCACGAGGGCGCGCAGTTGCTCGACGTTGGGGGCGAGTCCACCCGGCCCGGTGCAGCCAAGCCCACAGTCGATGAAGAGCTGGCGCGCGTGCTGCCGGTGATCCGCCATGCCGTGACGCTGGGCGTGCCGGTCTCGGTGGACACCAGCGAGCCTCTGGTCATGCAGGCGGCGCTGGAGGCCGGCGCGGACGTCGTCAACGACGTGCGCAGCTTGCGCAGGCCCGGCGCGCTGGCCGTCCTGGCCGCGCACGCCTCGGCCGGCGTGTGCCTGATGCACATGCGTGGCGAGCCCGGCAGCATGGACGCCGAAGTCGACTACGACGATGTTGTCGCGGAGGTGCGCGACTGGCTCGCGGCGCGCCTGGCCGAGGTCGTGGCAGCGGGCATCGCGGCCGAGCGCGTGGTGTTCGATCCCGGCATCGGCTTTGCCAAGACGCGCGAGCAGGACCTGATGCTTCTGCGCGAGCAGGAGCGCCTGCAGGCCGCGGGCCGCCCACTGCTGGCGGGCTGGTCGCGCAAGCGCACGCTGGGCATGGTCACGGGCCGGCCGGTTGGGGAGCGGCTGGCCGGTAGCGTGGCAGCTGCGCTGCTGGCTGTGGAGCGCGGTGCGCGCATCGTGCGCGTGCACGACGTCGCGGCCACGGCCGACGCGCTGCGGCTGTGGATCGCCGCGCGGCCGACTCTGCCGCAAGCCGGCAATCTTCACGCCTCTCCCCCTTGAGAAGGACGGGTGCCGCCGTGCTGCGGCCGACAATCCGCGCCGAACCCGGAGGACGCACCTGATGACACGCACCTATTTCGGCACTGACGGCATCCGCGGCACCGTGGGCCAGGCGCCGATCACGCCCGACTTCATGCTCCGGCTGGGCCATGCCGTCGGCCAGGTGCTGCGCCGCACGACCACGCACCCCACGGTGGTGATCGGCAAGGACACGCGGATCTCGGGCTACATGCTCGAATCCGCGCTCGAGGCCGGCTTCGCATCGGCCGGTGTCGACGTGCTGCTGACCGGCCCCTTACCGACACCTGGCGTGGCCTACCTGACGCGTGCGCAGCGCCTGGATCTGGGCGTCGTCATCAGCGCCTCGCACAACCCGTTCGCCGACAACGGCATCAAGTTCTTCTCGGCGCGCGGCGAGAAGCTGCCCGACGAGTGGGAGATCGCCGTCGAGGCCGCGCTCGAGCAGCCGCCACAGTGGGCGGCGTCGTCGCAGCTCGGCAAGGCACGCCGGCTCGAAGACGCCGGCGGCCGCTACATCGAGTTCTGCAAGAGCACGGTGCCGCATTCGATGTCGCTGCGCGGCATGAAGATCGTCGTCGATGCGGCGCATGGCGCGGCCTACCACGTGGCGCCGGCGGTGTTCCACGAGCTCGGCGCGTCGGTCGTCAAGATCGGCTGCAGCCCCGACGGCCTGAACATCAACGAAGGCGTCGGCGCCACCGCACCAGCCGCGCTGGTGGCGGCGGTGGCCGAGCACCGCGCCGACTACGGCATCGCGCTCGATGGCGATGCCGACAGGCTGCAACTGGTCGATGCCCAGGGCCGCCTGTACAACGGCGACGAGCTGCTCTACGTGATGGCGATGGACCGCATCGCGCAGCAGCGGCCGGTGGCCGGTGTCGTGGGCACCTTGATGACGAACATGGCGGTCGAGCAGGCGCTGGTTCGCCAGGGCGTGGCCATGGTGCGCGCCAAGGTCGGCGACCGCTACGTGCTGGAGGAACTCGTGGCGCGCGGCTGGCACCTGGGCGGCGAGGGCTCCGGGCACCTGCTCGCCCTGGATCGCCACACCACGGGCGACGGCATCGTCAGCGCCCTGCAGATCCTGCAGGCGGTGCGGCGCCAGGGGCGCACGCTGGCTGCGCTGCTGGAGGATGTGACGCTGTTTCCGCAGATGCTTATCAACGTGCGGCTGCGCGAAGGCAGCGACTGGAAGACCAGCGCGTCGATGCAGGATGCCCGCGAGACCGCCGAGCGCGAGCTCGGCAGCAGCGGGCGGGTGCTGATCCGGCCGTCCGGCACGGAGCCCGTGCTGCGGGTGATGGTCGAGGCCCGGGACGGCGCCCTGGGCCGCCGCTGCGCCGAGCGCATCGCGGCGGCTGCGGCCAGCAGCTGAGACAGCCGGCGGGGCAGGCCCGTCGGCAAAGCCATCAGCGCCGCGGCGGGGCCGGCGGCAGCAGCACCTTGTCGATGACGTGCACGACGCCGTTGGTGACTGCCACGTCGGCCTGGGTGACCACGGCGTCTTCCACCGTCACGAAGGTGCCGGCCTTCGACACGGCCACGTTGGCGCCTTGCACCGTCTTGACGTTGCCGGTCTTGATGTCGGCCGAGCTCACCTTGCCCGGAATGACGTGGTAGTTCAGCACTGCCAGCAGCATCTGCTTGTCTTGCGCCAGCTGCGCCAGGGTGGCGGCCGGGACGGCCTTGAAGGCCTCGTCCGTGGGGGCGAACACGGTGAAGGGGCCCGCGCCGCGCAGCGTGTCGGCCAAGCCGGCGTCATTGATCAGCTTGCTGAGCGTCGACAACTGCGGCGTGCGCGCCGCGGTGTCGGTGATGGTGGCCGGGGCGGGCGTGGAGGCGCAGCCCGCCAGGGCCAGGGCTGTGGTGGCCGCCAGCAGAGCAAAGGCGCGCTTGGTCATCGTCATGGGAGCAATCTCCGGTAGGGGGGAAGGACACGGCGCCCATACGGGTTCATC
>JBIJAP010000009.1:0-21494 GCA_044345715.1 Rubrivivax sp. | reverse complement strand
ATCCAGGGCGTCGAAAAGCCCGACGGCGGCGAAGTCATCATCGGCAAGACCGCCAAGCCGACCTTCGTCGACCAGAGCCGCGACAGCCTGGCCGGCGAGAAGACCGTGTGGGAAGACGTCTCGGGCGGCCTCGACAACATCGTCGTGGGCCAGTTCGTGATGCCCAGCCGCGCCTACCTGGGCCGCTTCAACTTCAAGGGCAACGACCAGCAAAAGCTCGTCGGCAAGCTCTCGGGCGGCGAACGCGGCCGGCTGCACCTGGCCAAGACGCTGGCACTCGGCGGCAACGTGCTGATGCTCGACGAGCCCAGCAACGACCTCGACGTGGAAACGCTGCGCGCGCTCGAAGAGGCGCTGCTCGAATTCGCTGGCAGCGCCATGGTGATCAGCCACGACCGCTGGTTCCTCGACCGCATCTGCACCCACATCCTGGCCGCCGAGGGCGACAGCCAGTGGGTCTTCTACCCTGGCAACTACCAGGAGTACGAGGCCGACAAGATCAAGCGCCTGGGTGAGGAAGGTGCACGGCCCAAGCGGATGCGCTTCAAACCCATCCACTGAGCGAGGGCACGGCGCCGGGGCCTTCGGCGTAGGATGGGGCGATGCCGCTTTGGCGGCCCGCCTTGCACCTTGAAGCCATGCGCCTGCCCCTGACGTCTTTCACCGCCACCCCGGTTCGCCGGGCCCTCAGCCTCGCGTTGCTGGCGGCGCTCAGCGTGCTCCAGGGATGTGAACACCTGGCGCCCACCGACGGCAAGGCGCCCACTGATCAGCCCGGGCAGAAGACATTGCCGGCTACGCCCTCAAGGGCCACCACGGCGTCGGTCACGCCATCGCCGGCCGCGGCCCTGCCCGCCGCCCCGCCCGCCGCGGCGGCTTCCGCGCCCGCCACCACGGCGACCCGCCCGCCCGCGCCGCCGGTGCCGGCTCCCCCCGCGGCGGCGCCTGGCACGCCACCGCCCTTTGCCGCCGTCATCCGCGAGGCGCAGCGCATCGACGGACCGCTGACGCTCTGGCAGAAGGACGACAAGGTCTGGATCGAGTTGCGCCCCGGCCAGCTTGGCAAGCCTTTCCTGCTGAGCCCCAAGATCAAGAGCGGCATCGGCGAGGCCTTCGTGCTGGGCGGCCTCATGGCCTACCCCGTGAACGGCGCCGGCGGCCCGCAGTTGGTGGAGTTCGTGCGCGTGCACAACCAGATCCGGCTGCAGGCGCGCAACACCGAGGTCATGGCCAAGGCCGGCACGCCCGAGGCGCGCGCGGTCGAGGCCAGTTATTCGCACAGCCTGCTCGGCGCCGCCCCCGTGGCCAGCCTGCCGCACCCGGACCGCAAGAGCATCCTGATCGAGGCCAACGGCCTGTTCCTGTCCGACATGCTCGGCATCGGCATGATGCTGCAACGCGGCCTGCGCCAGGGCTACGGGCTGGACCGCACCAACTCGGTGATCACGGCCGTGCGCGGCAGCGACCACGCCGTGACGCTGGAAACGCAGTCGCACTTCTACACGCCGGGCATCGCCATGCCGGGCCTGAACGCACCCCCGGGCATTGCCGTGCCGATGCTGCCGCGCCTGCTGCCCGATTCGCGCAGCATGCTGGTGGGCCTGAGCTACTCGCTGGCCCCGCTGCCCGACGAGCCGATGCCCGCGCGCCGCGCCGACCCGCGCGTCGGCCTGTTCACCAGCACCGTGCTCGACTTCTCCGACGACCTGCAGATGTCGCCGCGCCAGCGCCTCGTCAACCGCTGGCGGCTCGAGAAGAAGGACCCGGCGGCCGAGAAGAGCGAGCCGCTGAAGCCGATCACCTTCTGGATCGACCGCAACGTACCGCTCATCTACCGCGAGACGGTGCGCGCCGGCATCCTGGAATGGAACCGCGCCTTCGAGAAGATCGGTTTCGTCAATGCCATCAAGGTTGAGCAGCAGCCCGACGACGCCACCTGGGACACGCTGGATTACGGCTACCCGTCGGTGCGCTGGATGATGAACGCCGACCCCCTCTTCGGCGCCATCGGTCCGAGCCATGTCGACCCGCGCAGCGGCGAGATCCTCGATGCCGACATCGCCTTCGAGGGCTTGTCGGCGCGCAGCGTGCGTGCGCTGCGCTCGCAGGTGTTGCGCGGCGGGCAGGCCACGGCGGCATCGTCGAGCCCGGGCTTTGCGGCGCCCTTCGTGCTGCCCTCGGCCCTGAGCGCTGCGCTGGGCACCGACGCCCACCCGGCCCATGCCGACGGCACCCCGCACGAACTGCTGCGCTGCCTGCACGGCGCGCTCGCGGCCGAGCAGCTGGGCTACGCCCTCGACGTGCTCGAGGCTCGCGGCGAGCTCGACCCCGACGGCCCGGTGGCGCGCCAGTTCGTGCTCGACTACGTCAAGGAAGCCATCATGCACGAGGTGGGCCATGCGCTCGGCCTGCGGCACAACTTCCGCGCCAGCCGCGCCTACACCGAGGCGCAGCTGGCCGACCCCGAGTTCACACGCGCCTACGGCATCTCGGGCTCAGTGATGGAATACAACGCGGTGAACCTGGCCGAGCCGGGCAAGTCGGGCAGCATTCCCTTCCAGACCACGCTCGGCCCCTACGACTACTGGGCCGTGGAGTACGCCTACAAGCCGATGGCGCCGGGCACCAAGCCGGCCGACGAGCGCGTTGAGCTGCAGAAGATCGCCGCGCGCAGCGCCGAGCGCGAACTGGCCTTCGGCACCGACGAGGACAACTTCGTCGCGCTCGACCCCGAGACCATCCAGCTCGACCTCGGCAACGACCCGATCGCCTTCGCCAAGAAGCGCATCGCCATCGCGCGCGACCTGTTCAAGCGGCAAGAAACCCGCGAACTGCCGCCCGACCGCGACTACGCCGTGCTGCGCCGCTCCATCGGCTTCGCCATCACCGACACCACGCGCGCGATGGGCGTGCTGGCGCGCCAGATCGGCGGCCTGCGCACGCTGCGCGACTTCCCGGGCAGCGGCCGCGAGCCGCTGACGCCGGTGCCCGCCGCAGCGCAGCGCGAGGCGCTCGACCTGATGCTCAAGACGGTGCTCGGCGCCGACGGCCTGACGCTGAGCCCGGCACTGCAGCGACGGCTGGCGCCGGACTACCTCGACCGCGCCGAGGGCGCCGTGCCCACCGACTTCTCGGTGCAGCAACGCCTGCTCGACCTGCAGCGGGCGGTGCTGAACTTCCTGCTCTCCGACGTCATCGCCACGCGCATCCTCGACAGCGTGCCCAAGTTCGACGATCCGGCCCAGGCCTTTGCGTTGGGCGAGATGTACGGCCGCCTCGCCGCCGACGTCTGGCGCGAGCTCGACCGGCGTGCCCCGGTGCCGTCGGCGCGGCGTGACCTGCAGCGTGACCATGTCAACCGCCTGTCGCTGGCTGTGGTGCGCCCCACCGGCACCGGCCGGGCCGACGTGCGCGGGCACCTGCGCGAACAGGCGCGGGCGCTGCTCGTGCGCCTGGACGCGGCGTTGAAGTCGAAGAGCAGCTTCGATGCCGAGACGAGGGCCCACATGGCCGACAGCGCCGACACACTGCGCCAGGCACTGGCCGCCACCATCGTGCGCCAGGCGCTGTAACGCCGGAGCCGCCGCTCGACGCCCGCGCGCCGTCGTTCGTCGCGCCGGGGCTGGGCGCGCGGCCGGCGGCAAGGCAGCATCCGGGCCATGGCTTCGTCACCGCCCCCATCCCCCGCACCCCCGAGCACCGAGCCGCAGCGCCCGGCGCGGCTGCGCGACTGGATCAACCCGCCCGGACTGGGCCTGGCCATCGGCGTCGGCCTCGCGGCCGCGGTGCTGCTCTCGCCAGGCTTCGTTACGCCCTTGTGGGTACTGATGGCGCGCACGCTGTTCATCGCTCTGGTGCTGCTGTCCGTATACACCGCCGTGGAGCGCTGCCCCGAGGCGCGGCTGCCCTTCGGCTGGCCGCGCTGGCTGACGGCGCTGCTGGCACTGCCGCTGGCCGCGGTACTGGCCACGCTGGTGGTGTACCTCGTGGCCGTTCGCGGCAACGTCGTCGCCTTCGCCACGCAGGAGGACCGTGTCAGCGGCTTCCTCATCACCGCCTTCGCGGCGACGCTCTTCGGCCTGCCCATCGCGCTGGTGGCGCAGGTGCGGGCGCGCGAGCAGCGCGTACGTGCCGAGCGGCTGGCCTTCGAGCTGGAGCGCAGCCGGCTCGAGAAGCAGGCGCTCGACGCCCGACTGGCGCTGCTGACGGCGCAGATCCAGCCGCACTTCCTGTTCAATACGCTGGCCAACGTGCAGGCCCTGGTCGAGGCCGGCTCGCCGCGCGCACCGGCGCTGCTGGGCAGCCTGATCGAGTACCTGCGCGCCGCGATGCCACGCCTAGAGGCCGCCGAGCCCTGCCTGGCCGACGAGCTGAAGCTGGTGCGCGCCTACCTGGCGTTGATGAAGATGCGCATGCCCGATCGGCTGGACTGGGCCGTCGACGTTGACGAGGCACTCGCCGGCCAGCGCTTTCCGCCGATGGCGCTGCTGACGTTGGTGGAAAACGCCGTGCGCCATGGCGTCGACCCGATGGAAGACGGCGGCTGCATCCGCGTGCAGGGCCTCGCGGAGGCCGGACTGGCGCGCCTGTCGGTGGTGGACAACGGCGCCGGCATGGCCGAGCTGGCCCAGCCTGGCACGGGCCTGAGCAACCTGCGCGAGCGCATGGCCGCCTTCTTCGGCAGCGCCGCGCGGCTCGATCTGAGCGAAAACAGCCCGCACGGGTTGCGCGCCGAGCTGTGCTGGCCGCTGCCGGCGCCCCAGAGCCGGACATGAGCGCCATGAAAGATCTGAGCGGCGCCACCGCGCTGATCGCCGACGACGAGCCGCTGCTGCGCGAGCGGCTGGCCCAGCACCTGGCGCGCCTGTGGCCGAGCCTGTGCATCGTCGGCCAGGCCCGCCACGGCCGCGAGGCGGTGGCCTTGTACGAGGCAGAGACGCCCGACGTGGTGTTCCTCGACGTGCACATGCCCGGCCTGGATGGCGTGAGCGCGGCGCGCGCCATCGCCGCCGGCGCCGCGGCCGCCGGGCGCAGCGTGCAGGTCGTGTTCGTCACCGCCTTTGAGCAGTACGCGGTGCAGGCCTTCGAGCAGGGAGCGGTGGACTACCTCGTCAAGCCCTTCGACGAACCGCGCCTGGCCGCCACGGTGCAGCGGCTGCGCGCGCGGCTGGACGGCGCGCCGGCGGGTACCAGCCGGCTCGAGCAGCTGCTCGAGCAGCTCGCCACGCGGATGCATCCCCCCTCGGCCCCGGCGGCACCCCGGCTGCAGTGGATCAAGGCCTCGGTCGGGCCGGTGGTGAAGCTGATTCCGGTCGACGAGGTCATCTACTGCCGCAGCGACGAGAAGTACACCCAGGTGGTGTGGACGGGCGGCGAGGCCCTGATCCGCCGCTCCCTGCGCGAGCTGCAAAGCGAGCTCGACCCCGTGCGCTTCGTGCAGGTGCACCGCTCGGTGCTCGTCGCGCTGCCCTTCGTCAGCCAGGTGGTGCGCGGCGACAGCGAAACGGCCGAGCTGCATCTGCGGGGGCGGCCCGAGGTGCTGCCCGTGAGCCGCAGCTACACGCACCTGTTCCGGCAGATGTAGCAGCGGCGACAGACACCGCCGGGCTGCTCCGTATGATCCGCCGGCCGGGCGCCGAGGCCCCGCGAGACCACGGAGACAAGACATGCAAGCCTGGTTCTGCGACACGCTAGACGGCGTCGATGCCCTGCAGTGGCGCGAGGTGCCGACCCCCGAGCCCGGCCCGGGCGAGGTGCGCATCGCCGTCAAGACGGCGAGCCTGAACTTCCCCGACCTGCTCATCGTGCAGGGCAAGTACCAGTTCAAGCCGCCGCTGCCCTTCGTGCCTGGCGCCGAATACGCCGGGCTGGTCGATGCCGTCGGCGAGGGCGTCTCGCACCTGCGGCCCGGCCAGCCGGTGGCGGCCATCGCCGGCACCGGCGGCTTCGGCACGCACGCCGTGGTGAAGGCGGCGCAGGTGCTGCCGCTGCCGCCGGGCTTTGCGCTCGAGCACGCCGCGGCCTTCGCCTTCACCTACGGCACCTCGCACCACGCGCTGGTCGACCGCGCGCAGCTGAAGGCCGGCGAGACCGTGCTCGTGCTGGGCGCTGCCGGGGGCGTGGGCACGGCCGCGCTGCAGATCGCCAAGGCCATGGGTGCGCGGGTCATTGCCGGCGCCTCCACCGACGAGAAGTGCGCGCTGTGCATGAAGCTCGGCGCCGATGCGACGCTGAACTACGCCACGCAGGACGTGCGCGAGACGCTGAAGGCGCTCACCGGCGGCAAGGGCCCCGACGTCGTCTACGACCCCGTCGGCGACAAGCTCGCCGAGCCGGTGTTCCGCTCCATCGCCTGGCGCGGCCGCTACCTCGTGGTGGGCTTCGCCGGCGGCGCGATTCCGGCGCTGCCCTGGAACCTGGCGCTGCTCAAGGGCGCCAGCATCGTCGGCGTGTTCTGGGGCGACTTCGTCAAGCGCGAGCCGCAGGCCAATGCCGCGGCGCTGGGGCAGCTGGCGCAGTGGTACGCCGAGGGCAAGCTGCGGCCGGTGCTCGACGCCACGCTGCCGATGGCCGGCATCCACGAAGCCTATGCGCGCATGGCCGGCCGCCAGGTGATGGGAAAGATCGTGCTGGTCAACCCTTCAGGGGGGTAGGCACCGCAGCCCGCGGGCCGCGGCACCGCGCTAGCATGCCGCTTGTCCTGTTGCGGGACTGCATCGGAATTTCCGAGATGGGGGTGTTCGCCGTGGCCGTAAAGGTGCTGATCCTCGAAGACAACCCGGTGGCGCGAAGCTTCCTGTGCCGCGTCGTACGCGAGAGCTTCAGCGACACGATCGCCACGACGGATGCCGGCGACCTGGAAAGCGCCCGCCGCCACATCGCGCTCACCGGCGGCCCCCAGGGCCTGCATGGCACCGATCCGTTCAAGCTCATCCTCGTTGATCTCGAACTGCCCGATGGCAACGGCCTGGAACTGCTGACCGAGCTGACGGAGTACCCCGCCACCAAGATCGTCACCACGCTCTACTCGGACGACGACCATCTGTTCCCGGCACTGCAATGCGGCGCCGACGGCTACCTGCTCAAGGAAGACCGCTTCGAGGTGCTGGTGGAAGAGCTGCAGAAGATCGTCCGTGGCCAGCCGCCGCTGAGCCCGGCCATCGCGCGGCGGCTGCTCACGCACTTCCGCCCCGGCGGTGGCCTGGGTGGCCATGACAGCGCGCCCGACAGCGGCTTCGCGCCGCTGCCGATGTCGTCGAACAAGCCGGTGCCGATCGAGAAGACACCCGAGCACGAGCGCCTCACGCCACGCGAGACCGAGGTGCTCACCTACCTGAGCAAGGGCTTCACGATCAAGGAGATCGCCAGCCTGATGGGCATCAAGTGGTTCACCGTCAACGACCACATCAAGTCCATCTACAAGAAGCTCAACGTGTCCAGCCGGGCCGAGGCGGCGGTGCTGGCCAGCAAGCAGGGTCTGGTCTGATCGACGCCACCTCGGCCGGCGACGACAGCGCCGCTGGGGACCTGCGAGCACGCAGCTGGGCCGGCTGGCGGCGCCGTCTGCTGCTGGCCGTGGCGCTGGCGGGCTGCCTGGCGGTGGCCTCTTTGCTGCGGCTACTGGCCCAAACGCCGATGCTCGACCTGGCCGTGGTGGCCCATGCCCAGGGCCCGCTGATCATCGGCAGCAGCCGTTCGCCCGCGGCGCAGCCGCTGGTCGGCCAACCCCTTCTCGCGGTGTCCGTTCCAGGGGGCGCACCGGTCGCAGTCGACGCGGCACTGCTGCACCGCGTGCCGCGCTGGCAGGTCGACGAGGCCGCGCGGGCGCGCAGTCGCACGCAGCAGCAGGCGCTCTCGCAGGCCCTGGCCTCGGGTTCGGTGGCCCTGCACACCGGCCAGGGACCGCCGACGGTGGTGCCGGCCCGCACGCGCGGCCTTGCCGGCCTGGGCCTGATCACCTGGCCACTGGTGCTGGGCGCGCTGCTGCTGCCGCTGTTCGGCTGCATCGTGATGCTGGCCCGGCCGTCGCTGAAGTCGGGGCTCTTCCTGCTCGTCTGCGTCTCGCAGGCGCTCGGCCTGGGCTGGCTGGCGGCCGTGTCGCTGCCCGGCCTGGGACTGCCGCCGGCCGCGCAGGCCTTGGGCCTGCCGCTCGGGCTGGCGCTCGATGCCGTGGCGGCGGCGGCCACCGTGCAGGGTTTCGGGCTCGCAGCGCGAGGCCGGCGCGCAGGGGCTGCGGCGATGTGGCTGACCAGTGCCACGGGCGTGGCGGCCATCGGCAGCGGGCTGCTGCAGCCGGCCTGGCCCTGGGCAGTGGCACTGAGCGCCGCGCTGGCCGGGGCCGTCGGATGGGCCGTGCGGCAAAGCCCGGGTGGCAGACCCGACCCGCGCCGCGCCATCACCGGGCGGCTGGCGCTCACGGCACTGGCGACCTGGCTGCTGATTCACTTGGTGGTCGCGCTGACGGCGTCGCAGGCCGCCCTGGCCCACGCCGTGGCCCTGGGTGCGGCGGTGGCCTGGGCACTGCTCGTCGTGTCGCTGCTGCTGCTGGTGCCGTTCCTGGCCCGCAGCCGCCAGCTGCTGCGCGAACTGGCCCTGCTGGCCGGCATCAGCATCGTGGCGGCGGCGCTGGACCTGCTCTTCGTGGCCCTGTTCTCGCTCAACGCCACGGCCTCGCTGGCCGTGGTGGTGTTCGTGGCGCTCGCCGTGTACGCCTTTGTGCGGCAGCGCCTGCTCGACCACCTGCTGGGCGTGCGCCCCCACACCACCGAGCGCATCTTCGAGCTGCTCTACCGCGCCGCCCGCGATGTGCAGCGGCGCCCCGAGCGCCAGCCGCAACGCCTGGCCCAGCTGCTGCGCGAACTGTTCGAGCCGCTGGAGGTGACTCGCGCCACCACGGTGCCGCGGCAAGCCCAGGTGCAAGGCGGCGGCACGCTGCTGCTGGTGCCCTTGCGTGGCGATGGCGAAGACGGCAAGCCGGGCCTGGCCGTGGAGCTGCGGCTGGCCGGGCGCGGCCAGCGGCTCTTCATGCCCGAAGACGCCCGCCTGGCCGGCCGCCTGGCCGAGCAGCTGCGCCGCGCCGTGGCCTACGACAGCGCCGTCGAGCGCGGGCGCCACGAGGAACGCCAGCGCCTGGCGCAAGACCTGCACGACGACATCGGCGCGCGGCTGCTCACGCTGATGTACCAGGCGCCGACACCCGAGCTCGAGGACTACATCCGCCACACCCTGCAGGACCTGAAGACGCTGACGCGCGGCCTGGCCGTGACCGAGCATCGGCTGGGCCCGGCCGCCGCCGAGTGGAAGGCCGATCTGACGCAACGCCTGGCCGCCGCGCAGGCACAGCTGGGCTGGGCCTGCCACGGCGACGAGGCGCTGGTGCTGACGGTGGTGCAGTGGTCGGCGTTGACGCGGGTGTTGCGCGAACTCGTCACCAATGCGCTGTACCACGGCCGATCGACGCGCGTCGACGTCGTCATCGAGCTGTCGGGCGCCGCACTGTCGCTGAGCGTCGCCGACGACGGCCGAGGCCGCGAGCCCGCCGCCTGGGCCCACGGCCTGGGGCTGGGCGGCGTGCGCAAGCGCGTCAAGCAGCTGGGCGGCTCCGTGGCCTGGCTCGAGAACGGCGATCGCGGCATCGTCTGCCGCGTACACATTCCGCAGTTCCGCGACAGTGCCTGAGGCGCCTGGGCGGCGGGCCGGCCGGCCCGCCGTCAAGCGCTCGCCGGACCGGCGCGTTGATGGCCGATGAGGGCGGCAAGACGTACTGACACACGCCTGACCCGGCCATCCATGGCACACCTGAGTGCTGGGGCGCGGGTTTGCGACGACAATAGTTGCTTCGCGTCGACCGGGGCGCCATTCCCGGCCTCCAGCTGCCATGACCACCCGCCGCACCACGACACCCGCCTCGGCTCCTGCAGCCACCCGCCCGACCCCCACTGCCGCCGCGCCCGCCAGCGCCCCCGGCCCCAAGCTGCGCCAGACGCAGGCCGAGTACACCGCCGCCCGGCCGCACGCCGAGCCGGGCGTGAAGCCGATGATGTCCAGCTCGAAGATGTACGTGTGCATCAAGTGCCACGCCAACTTCAAGACCGGCGACGGCAAGCCCGACCCGCGCCTGCGCGGCCTCGGCCGCTGCAACAACTGCCTCAGCATCACGGCGCCGGCCGCGTCCTGAACCGATCCCCCTTGGCGGCCCGGCCGCCGTTTGTAGCAAGTCTCCAACTGAACCTCGGAGTGAAGAATCCATGTCCCAGAGCAATCGCCGTGTCTTCCTGATGCAAGTCGCCGCCTGCGGCTCGGCACTGGCCGCTGCCGGCGCCCACGCGCAAGCTGTCCGCCTTGACGAGAAGGACCCCCAAGCCGTGGCGCTGGGCTACGCCCACGACACCACCAAGGTGGACAAGAAGAAGTTCCCCAAGCACACCAACGACCAGAAGTGCAACAACTGCGCCCTGTACCAGGGCAAGGCGGCTGACGCCTGGGGCGGCTGCCCGCTGTTCGGCACCAAGCAGGTCGCCGGTCCGGGCTGGTGCAGCGCCTGGGCGAAGAAGGGCTGATCGCGCACAGCGCGGGGCCCTGCGGGGCCTGGCAACACACCTCGAAAGCGGCCTGCGGGCCGCTTTTGTTTTTGCCTTTACTCTTGCGTCTGTGTCTGCGTCTGCGGCTGCGGCTTGACGCCTGCAGCAGGGTCAGTCCGCCAGCCGTGCCGCCACCTCGTCGCCGAGCGCCAGCGCCGAAGTGAGGCCGGGCGACTCGATGCCGAACAGGTTGACGAGGCCGCGCACGCCATGCTGCGCCAGCCCGTCGATGCGGAAGTCGGGCGCCGGCTCGTCCGGTCCGTGGATCTTGGGGCGCACGCCGCTGTAGGCCGGCAGCAAGGCGCCATCGGGCAGCGCGGGCCAGTAGCGGCGCACGGCCTCGACGAAGCCGGCGGCCCGGGCCGGGTCGACGCGGTAGTCCAGCTGCTCGGGCCGGGTGCCGGGTGGCAACCACTCCAGATCGGGGCCGAACCGCGCCTGGCCGGCAAGATCGAGCGTCAGGTGCACGCCGAGCCAGGCGTCCACCGGCGCGGGGTAGACGAGGCAGGCAAACGGCGCGCGGCCCGCCAGCGTGAAGTAGCTGCCCTTGGCGTAGCGCGGCGTCGGCACGTGGGCCGGCGCCAGCCCGTCGAAGTGCGTCGCGAGCGCGCAAGCGTGCAGGCCGGCGGCATTGACCACCCGGTCGGCCGTGATCTCGAGTTCGTGCCCGTCGGCCTGCAGGCGCACCCGCGCGGGCCCGGCCGCTGAGAAGCGCGCGCCGAGTGCGCTCGTGCGCAAGGCCACATGGCCGCCGGCCCGCTCGAGATCGCCCTGCAGCGCCAGCATCAGCGCATGGCTGTCGACGATGCCGCTGCTCGGCGACCACAGCGCGGCCGTGCAGCGCAGCGCCGGCTCGCGTGCGCGCGCCTCGGCCGCGGAGAGCATTTCAGCCGGCACGTCGTTGGCCGCCGCGCGCTCGGCCAGGCGGGCCAGTGCCGCGTGCTGATCCGGCGCGGTGGCCACGACCAGCTTGCCGCAGGGGCGCACCGGTACGCCGTGGCTGGCCGCCAGCGCATAGAGCATCTGCTTGCCGCGCGTGCACAGCCGCGCCTTCAGCGAACCCGGTGCGTAGTAGAGACCCGCGTGCACGACCTCACTGTTGCGCGAGCTCACGCCCTGGCCGATGGCCCCGGCGGCATCGGCGACGATGACCTCGCGCCCCTGCTGCGCCAGCGCACGCCCCACCGCCAGGCCGACGACGCCGGCACCGATGACGAGGCTGTCCACATGGTCCATCGGGTCCCTTTCGCAAGCGCTCTCGCTCGACCGGATGCGCGGATTCTCCGCGCGGCGCCGGTCAGATCGACCGCTGGTTGACCCGGCTCGACAAGGCCGCGGCGCTCTCGCGCCGTTCGCTGTAGCGGTCCACGAGGTAGGGCGCGACATCGCGCGTGAGCAGCGTGAACTTCACCAGTTCCTCCATCACGTCGACCACGCGCTCGTAGTAGGCCGAGGGCTTCATGCGGCCGGCCTCGTCGAACTCCTGGTAGGCCTTGGCCACCGACGACTGGTTGGGGATCGTGATCATGCGCATCCAGCGTCCCAGCACGCGCAGCTGGTTGACGGCATTGAACGACTGCGAACCGCCCGACACCTGCATCACGGCCAGCGTCTTGCCCTGTGTCGGCCGCACGGCGCCCAGGTTGAGCGGCAGCCAGTCGATCTGCGCCTTCAGGATGGCCGTCATCGCGCCGTGGCGCTCGGGCGAAGTCCAGACCATGCCTTCGGCCCAGTTTGCGCACTCGCGCAGTTCCTGCACCTTGGGGTGGGTGTCGGGCGCGCCGTCGGGCAGCGGCAGGCCGGTGGGGTCGAAGATGCGCACCTCGCCACCCAGCGCGCCCAGCAGGCGCGCCGCCTCCAGCGTGAGCAGCTTGCTGTACGAGCGCTCGCGCAGCGAGCCGTAGAGCAACAGGAAGCGCGGCGGGTGGCTGGCCGTGCCCACGCGGGCCAGGCGCGGGCCGGCGGGGCGGTCGAACAGGGCGGGGTCGACCAGCGGCAGGTCGGGCAGCGGAGCGTCGTCGGTGTGCATCACGGAAACCAGTGTCGCGTGCGGTTGGCCAGCGCCACCAGCGACAGCATCACCGGCACCTCCACCAGCACGCCCACCACGGTGGCCAGCGCGGCGCCGGAGTTCAGGCCGAAGAGCGAGATCGCCACCGCCACCGCCAACTCGAAGAAGTTGGAGGTGCCGATCATGCACGCCGGCGCGGCCACCTCGTGCGGCAGCTTCATCTTCCAGGCCGCCAGGTACGAGATCGCGAAGATGCCGTAGCTCTGCAGCACCAGCGGCACGGCGATGAGGCCGATCACCAGCGGCTGCTCGATCAGCGTGCGCGCCTGCAGGCCGAACAGCAGCACCACGGTGGCAATGAGTCCGACCACCGACCAGGGCTTCAAGGCCGCCACGCCACGGGACAGCCGCGCTGCGCCCCCGGCGCGCAACCACAGCAGCCGCGTGGCCACGCCCGCAAGCAAGGGCAACACCACGTACAGCACCGTCGACAGTGCCAGCGTCTGCCAAGGCACCGTCACGTCGGTCACGCCCAGCAGGAAGGCGGCGATGGGCGCGAAGGCGAAGACCATGATGAGGTCGTTCACCGACACCTGCACCAGCGTGTAGGCGGCGTCGCCCTTCACCATCTGGCTCCACACGAACACCATCGCCGTGCAGGGCGCCACGCCGAGCAGGATCATGCCGGCGATGTACTCGCTGGCGGATGCCGGATCGACCCAGGGCGCGAACAGGTGCTCGAAGAACAGCACCGCCAGCGCAGCCATCGTGAACGGCTTGACGAGCCAGTTGATCACCAGCGTCAGCACCAGCCCGCGCGGGCGCTGGCCGACGTCCTTGATCGACGCGAAGTCGATCTGGATCATCATCGGGTAGATCATCACCCAGATGAACACGGCCACGACGAGGTTGACGTGCGCCACCTCCAGCGCCGCCACTGCCAGGAAGGCCTGCGGCACCGCCAGGCCCAGCCCCACGCCGGCCGCGATGCCGAGGCCGACCCAGACGGTGAGGTAGCGCTCGAAGAGTCCCATCGGCAGGGGTTCAGCGCGCGCTCAGCGCGAGCCGATCGCCCGCACCTCGTGCTGCAGCGCCAGGCGATCGAGCGCCGCCAGCGGCAGCGCGAGCATCAGGTCGATGCGCCGCTTCAGCGTGGTGGCCACGTCCCAGTAGGCCTGGGCGCGCTCGGCCTCGCTGCCCTTCAGCGCCGCGGGGTCGGGCACGCCCCAGTGGGCCGTCATGGGCTGACCGGGCCACACGGGGCAGACCTCGCCGGCGGCGTTGTCGCAGACGGTGAAGACGAAGTCCATCGACGGCGAGTCGGCCGTGGCGAACTCGCCCCAGCTCTTGCTGCGGTAGCCCTCGGTCGCCAGGTGCATACGCGCCATGGTGGCCAGCGCCAGCGGCTGCACCTGGCCGCTGGGCTGGCTGCCGGCGGAGTGGGCGACGAAGTCGGGCCGTCTGACGCCGTTAAGCAGGCCCTCGGCCATGATGGAGCGCGCCGAGTTGTGCGTGCAGATGAAGAGCACGTGGTAGACCTTGGGGTTCATGGTGGTTTCCTCAGGCAGGTTCGCTGGATAGGGACTCAGCAATCGGTGCAGGGCGCGGCCGGCTTCGCCTCGCAGGGCTCGCCGGCGCAGCAATGTGCCACCAGGTAGGCGAGCAACTCGTTCATGTGCGCCAGTTCGGGCCGGTAGATCAGGTGACGGCCATCGCGCTGCTGCGACACGAGGCCGGCGTGCGCCAGCTCCTTCAGGTGGAACGAGAGCGTCGAGGCGCTCACGTCCAGCATCGCGGCCAGCACGCCCGGCGTCAGGCCCTTCGGGCCGGCGCCGACGAGCGCCCTGAACACCCGCAGCCGCATCGGCTGGGCCAGCGCGCCGAGCGCCATCGCTGCAGCGGGTTCTTCCATCGCGAAACGCCCCTTCAGTGCGCAGCCGACGCCGCCGGCAGGCTGCGCTGCGCCGGCAGGCTCAGCGTGATGATCCAGCACAGCACCAGCATCACGCCCGAGCCGGCGAGCGCGCCGAACAGACCGAACTGCTGGTACAGCAGGCCCGACATCAGCGTGCCGAAGAAGCGGCCCAGCGCGTTGGCGGCGTAGTAGAAGCCCACGTCCTCGGCCGCCTTCTCGCTGCCGGCGTAGGCCAGGATCAGGTACGAGTGCACCGAGGAGTTCACCGCGAAAGCGATGCCGAACACCGCGAGGCCGCCCACCACCACCCACTCAAGCTGCGGCACCTCGGCTAGCACCAGGCCGGCCAGCACCAGCGGCACCAGCGCCAGCGCGGCCGACCAGGCGCGCGCCGCGGGTACCTCGGCGCTGAGGCCGTCGCTGCTGCGCCGCACGATGTTCGGCGCCAGGCCTTGCACCACGCCGTAGCCGATGGTCCACAGCGCGAGGAAGCCGCCCACCATCGTGAAGGTCCAGCCCGCCGAGTACAGGAACACCGGCACACCGACGACGAACCACACGTCGCGCGCGCCGAACAGCATCACCCTCGCCGCCGCCAGCGCGTTGATGCCCGGGCTCTTGGCGAACAGCTCCTTGGCCGACTTCGAGGCCTTGGCCTTGCCCATCAACGGCGGCACGAACAGCAGCACGCCGGCCAGCACCAGCGCCAGCAGGCCGGCCATGGCCCACAGCGAATGCTGGAAGCCCAGCACCTGCAGCAGCAGGCCGCCGATGAAGAAGCCGACACCTTTCATCGCGTTCTTGCTGCCGGTGAAGAAGGCCACCCACTTGAAGAGTTGGCCTGAAGCCGAACCCGCCGTCAGCTTGATGGCCGACTTGCTGGCCGTCTTCGTCAGGTCCTTGGCCACGCCGCACACACCCTGTGCGAGCACGACCCAGCCCACCGACATCACTACCGTCCAGTCGGGTGACAAGGCCGAGAGCAACAGGAAGCCGGTGATCTGCGTCGCGAGGCCCACCACCAGCATGCGCTGGATGCCGTAGCGCGTGGCCAGCCAGCCGCCCACGAGGTTGGCCACCACGCCCATCGCCTCGTAGAGCAGGAACAAAAACGCCAGCGTGAACGGCGAGTAACCCAACCGGTAGAAGTGCAGCAGCACCAGCATGCGCAGCGCGCCGTCGCTGAGCGTGAAGCCCCAGTAGGCCGCCGTGACGATGGCGTAGTTGCGCGTACCCGTGTTCATGGGGCGACCGCCGCGCTCAGATGCCCTGCGCTTGCATGTGGCAGGCCAGGTCGACCATCCGGCAGGCGTAGCCCATCTCGTTGTCGTACCAGGCGTACACCTTCAGCAGCGTGCCATCGGTGACCATGGTCGACAGCGCGTCGACGATGCTGCTGCGTGTGTCGCGGGCGTAATCGGCGCTCACCAGCGGGCGCTCCTCATAGCCCAGGATGCCGGCCAGCGGGCCACGCGCGGCCTCGGCGAACAGGCGGTTCACCTCCTCGGCGCTGGTCTCCCGCTTCAGCTCGAACACACAGTCGGTGAGCGAGGCGTTGAGCACCGGCGCGCGCACGGCGTGGCCGTTGAGCTTGCCCTTCAACTCGGGGTAGATCAACGCAATGGCCGTGGCACTGCCGGTGGTGGTGGGCGCCAGGCTCAGCATGGCGCTGCGCGCGCGGCGCAGGTCCTTGTGCGGCGCGTCGACCACCAGGTTGGTGTTGGTCGGGTCGTGGATGGTGGTGATCTGGCCGTGGCGGATGCCGATGGCCTCGTGCACCACCTTCACCACCGGCGCCAGGCAGTTGGTGGTGCACGACGCCGCCGTGACGATGCGGTGGCGCGCCGGCTCGTATAGGGTGTGGTTGATGCCGACGACGATGTTCAGCATCGGGTGTTCGGCAGTCGCCACCTTCACCGGCGCAGCCACGATGACGCGCTTCGCACCCCGGTCGAGGTGGCCCTGCAGCGTCTCGGGCGTGAGGAACTTGCCGGTGCACTCGAGCACCAGGTCCACGCCGAGATCGCCCCAGGGGATGTCGGCCGCTGCCGCGTGGCTCGAGAAGGTCAATCGGCGCTCGCCGATGCGCACGGCCTGCTCGGCCTCGGCCGCGATGTCGGCGCGCCAGCGGCCCTGCACGCTGTCGAACTGCAGCAGGTGCGCGGTGGCGGCGGCGCCGCCCTTGAGCTCGTTCAGATGCACCACCTCGAGCCGGTTACCGGCGCGCGGGTCGTCGTGCGGGCGCTCCGCGGCGCCCATCGCGGCGCGCAAGGCGAGGCGGCCGATGCGGCCCATTCCGTTGATTCCGACCTTCATGGAGCAGCCCCTCGGGAAAAGTCAATGATTCGATCAATGTCGAAATATAGACATCCACTCATGACAAGCTCATGACGCCATCCCACCCGGCGTGCCGCACGCTCCTTGCTCTGGCTATTCGTTAGCTAAACTAACGGCCAGACACCGAAGCTCCGCAGCCGCCAACATCGGCCCACCACCGCGCCGATGCCGCCCACCCGCAGCACCTGCTGCTCGCCCGCTTGAACGAGGCCTCACCCATGAACACGGACCGCCTGGCCGACATCGTCGCCATCGACATCCACATCCACGCCACCGTCAGCACACGCAACCCGTTCGACGAGGTGGCCGACGCCTTCGACAAGGCCATGGCCGCCTACTTCAAGGAGCAGATGCCGCGCCTGACCATCGCGCAGACGGCCGACTTCTACCGCGAGCGCAAGATGATCGCCGTCATCTTCACCGTCGACACCGAGCGTGCCAACGGGCAGATGCGCATCACCAACGAAGAGGTCGCCGAAGAGGTGGCCAAGAATTCCGATGTGTTGATCCCGTTTGCCAGCGTCGACCCGCTGCGCGGCAAGATGGGCGCGCGCGAGGTGCGCCGGCTCATCAAGGAGCACAACGTCCGCGGCTTCAAGTTCCACCCCTCGGGGCAGGAGTTCTTTCCCAACGACCGCGCCTGCTACACGGTCTACGAGGCCATCGCCGAGGCCGGCCTGCCGGCCATCTTCCACAGCGGGCAGACGGGCCTGGGCGCCGGCATGCGTGGCGGTGGCGGCGTGCGCCTGAAGTACAGCGACCCGATGCACCTCGACGACGTGGCGGTGGACTTCCCCGACATGCCCATCGTCATCGCCCACCCCAGCTTTCCGTGGCAGGAGAACGCGCTCGCCGTGGCCACGCACAAGCCCAACGTGTGGATCGATCTCTCGGGCTGGAGCCCGAAGTACTTTCCGGAGATCCTCATCAAGTACACCAACGGCCTGCTGAAGAAGAAGATGCTGTTCGGCTCGGACTTCCCGGCCCTCACGCCCGAGCGCTGGATCGCCGACGCCGAGAAGTGCGGCATCCGCCCCGAGGTGATGCCGCTCATCCTGAAGGAAAACGCCATCCGGTTGCTGCGCCTGGACGAAGACCCGGTGTTCGGGCGTTATGCCCGCCTGGCGCCACCGGCCAACGGCTGCTGCTGATGGCTGCGCGCTGAAATGCCCGCGCAGGCGCCCGCGGCGCACCGTTCCTAGAAAGAGGCCGATGCCCACCGCCAAGAAAGCCGCGCGCGCCAAGGCCGGGCCGCTGGACGCCATCGACCTGCGCGAAGACTCGCTGGGCTACCGCCTGCGCCGCGCCCAGATGCACGCCTACGCCCTGTTCTTCGAGATGCTCGGCGAGTTGGATCTCTCGCCCGCGCGGCTGACGGCCTTGTCGGTGATTGCCAGCGAGCCCGACATCAACCAGGCCACGCTGGCCCAGCGGCTGAACGTGGCCGGCCCCAGCGTGATGAAGCTGATCGATGCGCTCGAAGGCTCGGGCTTCATCCGCCGCATGGCCGTGGCCGACGACCGCCGCCGCTACTCGCTGGTGCTGACGGCGCCCGGCCGCGCCGTGCTGCAGACCTTGCGCGAGCGCCATGCGGCCTACGAAGAGCGCCTGGCCAGCGCACTGAGCGCCGCCGAGCGCGAGCAGTTGATGTCGCTGCTGCAGCGGCTGCTGCCCTGAGGCAGCCCCACAGGGCCGGGCAGGCTTAGCGCCGCATCGCAGGCTCGGCCTTGGCCTGAGCACCGTCGCCGAACAGATCGAACACCACGCCCCGCAGCCACTGGTGCATCGGCGAGCGGTGCACCTTGGCGTGCCAGAACACGTTGATGGCGATGTCGGGCAGCTCGATCGGCGGCGGCCTCAGGGTCAGGCCGAAGGGCTCGACCAGGCTATCGGCCAGCCGCTCGGTGACGGTGGCCACGAGGTCGCTGCGCTGCAGGATGTGACCGAGGCCTACGAAATGCGGCACGGTCAGCCGCGTGCTGCGTTCCACGCCCGCACGGCGGATGAGTTCGTCGATCTTGCCGTGCCCGGTGCCCGCCGACACGATGACCACGTGCTCGGCCGCCTTGAAGTCGGCCAGCGTGAAGCGCTTGCGGTCGAGCGGGTGGCCCTTGCGGAACAGGCACACGTAACGCTGGCGGAACAGCCGGCGCTGGAAGAAGCCCGCCTTCAGCTGCGGCAGCGGCCCGATGGCGAGATCGACCTTGCCGGACTCCATGTCGTCACGCAGGCTGGTGGCCGTGGTGCGCACGGTGCTGAGAGACACGCCCGGGGCTTCGTGGCGCAGCCGCTCCACGAGCGCCGGCAGGAACACGATCTCGCCGATGTCCGTCATGCCGATCGTCAGCGTGCGCTTCAGGCTGGCGGCCTCGAAGTGGCTGGCCTGGTTCAGGCCGCTGTGGATCATGCCCAGGGCGTAGCCGATGGGCTCGGCCAGCTGCTCGGCAAAGGGCGTGGGCACCATGCCGGCGGCCGAGCGCACGAAGAGCTCGTCGCCGAACTGCCGCCGCAGCTTGGCCAGCGTGTTGCTCACCGCCGGCTGCGTGAGGCCCATCTTCTCGGCCACGCGCGAGACGCGCCGCTCCACCATCAGGTGCTGGAACAGCACGAGCTGGTTGAGATCGATGTCCGACAACTCCATGCGCGCTCCATCACAGCCAGTGATACCCGGCATTCAAGCGATTCTATTTTCCGAATGACGCCAAACAGGAATGATCCGGCCACGCTTCACCGCCACCATGGACATCCTGCTTCGCCCCCTCGACCGCGTGATCCGCGTGCAGCCCGGCACCAACCTGCTGCAGGCGCTGCAAGACGCGCAGGTGCCGATGTCGTACTCGTGCCAGGCCGGCCGCTGCGGCACCTGCCGCTGCCGCGTGCTCGAAGGCGAGGTGCTGGAGGCCGCCGCCGAACAGCGACGCCCGCTCGACGGCGACGACGACACCGTGCTGGCCTGCCTGACCACGCTGACCCAGCCCTGCACGATCGAGATCCCCGAGCCCGACGAGGTGGTGGTGCACCCGGCGCGCATCGTCAAGGCCACCGTGGCCGCCATTGAGGACCAGAGCCACGACATCCAGCGCCTGCTGCTGCGCCCGGCCAAGCCGATCGAGTTCTCGCCCGGGCAGTACGTGCAACTGCAGTTCACGCCCGCGCATGTGCGGCCGTACTCGATGGCCGGCCTGTGCGGTGACGCGCACTTCGAGTTCCATGTGCGGCGCGTGCCCGAAGGGCGTGTCACCGGCTACATCGCGCAGCAGCTGAAGGTGGGCGACGCGGTGAAGGTGAGCGGGCCGCTGGGCTCGGCCTACCTGCGCCGCCAGCACGAGGGGCCGATGCTGTGCGTGGCCGGCGGCACGGGCCTGGCGCCCATCCTGTCCATCCTGCGTGGCGCGCTCGCGCTGGGCATGGCCAACGAGACGCATCTGTACTTCGGCGTGCGCTCGCCGCGCGACATCTACGGCCTGCCCTGGCTCGAGCAGCTGCAGCACGACAACGCGCGGCTGACCGTGCACGTGGTCGTGAGCGCCGGCGGCGACCCGGCGCACCACCGCTGTGGCCTCGTCACCGATGCGATCGAGCAGGACCTCGGCCCGCTGCAAGGCTGGCGCGCGTACCTGTGCGGCTCGCCGCCCATGGTGGAAGCGGCCCATCGGGTGGCGCGCCGCAAGGGCATCGAGCCCGCACACATCTACGCCGACGCGTTTTACGCGCAGGGCCACTGACAGCAGCGACACAGGAGACACACCATGAACGACACCTCGACCGTGTTCCCGACCGAGCCCGTGTGGGAAGGCGGCGAAGGCACGCACCGCATTCCCTTCCTGGCCTACACCAGCGAAGAGATCTACCGGCGCGAGCTCGAGCGCTTCTTCTAC
The DNA here is from genome assembly GCA_044345715.1 of Rubrivivax sp. Lineage (GTDB taxonomy): Bacteria > Pseudomonadota > Gammaproteobacteria > Burkholderiales > Burkholderiaceae_C > Rubrivivax. The sequence continues at coordinate 773 of JBIJAP010000009.1, read as the reverse complement.
AAGGCGCACTGGTGCTACGTGGGCCTGGAGGCCGAGGTGCCGAATGTGGGCGACTTCAAGCGCACGGTGGTGGGCGAGCGCTCGGTGATCATGGCGCGCGACGCCGAGGGCCACATCAACGTGGTCGAGAACGTCTGCGCCCACCGCGGCATGCGCTTTTGCCGCGAGCGCCACGGCAACCGCAAGGAGTTCGTCTGCCCCTACCACCAGTGGAGCTACACGCTCAAGGGCGATCTGCAAGGCGTGCCCTTCAGGCGCGGCGTCAAGCAAGACGGCCAGGTGCACGGCGGCATGCCGGCCGACTTCAAGACCACCGATCACAACCTGACCAAGCTGAAGGTGGCGTGCCGCGGCGGCGTGGTGTTCGCGTCGTTCGACGCCGATGTCGAGCCCTTCGAAGACTTTCTCGGCCCCACCGTCCTGGGCTACTTCGACCGCCTGTTCAACGGCCGCCAGCTCAAGATCCTCGGCTACAACCGCCAGCGCATCCCGGGCAACTGGAAGCTGATGCAGGAGAACATCAAGGACCCCTACCACCCGGGTCTGCTGCACACCTGGTTCGTGACCTTCGGCCTTTGGCGCGCCGACAACAAGAGCCAGCTGCGCATGGACGAGCGGCACCGCCATGCCGCGATGATCAGCACCCGCGGCAACGCTGGGCAGGCGGCGCAGGTGACGCAGGTGTCCAGCTTCAAGGCCGAGATGAAGCTGCACGACCCGAGCTTCATCGACATCGTGCCCGAGGCCTGGTGGGGCGGGCCGACGGCGGTGAT
>JBIJAP010000202.1:0-6701 GCA_044345715.1 Rubrivivax sp. | reverse complement strand
TCTGGCCGACGTGGGTGCGGATGGTCGAGATCTTCACGCCCAGCGCCTCGGCGGCGTGCGTGGGGCGCATGCCCTTGCACAGCATCTCGGCCAGCTTGGCCTGCGTCTGCGTGAAGCGGAAGCGGCGGCGCATGGCGTCGGCGCGCGACAGCGTGACGCGCTCGATGGTGGCGACGATCCAGCCGAAGCCGCTGGGGATGCCGTCACCGGCGCTCATGCCACGCAGCGAGATCTGCATCGGCGCGCCGCCGCCGTCCATCTCGAGCGGCAGCGTGAGCTCCTGGCCACCGGCCAGCGCCGCGGCCCAGTACGACAGCGGCACCCAGCACCCGGCCTGGCGCAGCGCCACGCGGCTGCTGGCATCGAGCCACAGGCCGTCGCGGCGCTCGATGCGGCGCGATGCCGCCGGGTTGGCCTCGAGCACAACGCCTTGCGCGTCGGCCAGGAAGAGCGGCGACTCCAGGCGCTCGAGCAGGCAGCGGCCGAGGGCGGCCAGGCGAGCGGCCCGGTTGCTTGACGGGTGGGCTTGGGCGGCGGCCTGGTGTGCCGCCTGGGCAGCGGCGTTCGAGGCGGCGGTGTGGGATGCGCTGTAGACGGCGGCGATGTTCATGGTGCTTTACCTCCAGAGGTGGCCCGACTCGTTCGTCGGATGGGTGCATTCCACCCGCTGGCCTCCACTCCGTGAATGACACCTTGGTATCCGTTCTCCCGCCGCCACCGGGTGGGCGGCCGGTGGTCCGTGAACCGCGTCACGGCCCGGCCGCTGCCTGCGCGTTTGCGTCCTGGAACCGCTACTGCGGCTGGAAACCCGAGCGCTTGATGATCTCGGCCCAGTTGCGCGTGTAGCTGGCCTCGCGCGCGGCCAGCTGCGGCGGGCTCATCACGTCCACCGCCAGGCCCAGCTGACCCAGGCGCTCGCGCACCTCGGGCTTGGCCATGGCGCGGGCCAGGCCTTGTGAGAAGCCTTCCACCGCCGCCGCCGGCGTGCCCGCGGGCGCCCAGAAGCCGTAGTACGGCAGGTCGTCGAAGCCCGTGAGCCCCATCTCGCCGAACGAGGGCACCTCGGGCAGCGCCGCCTGGCGGGCGCGGCCGAGCACCGCCAGCACGCGCAGGCGGCCGGCGCGGTGGTTCTCGATGAAGTCGGGCACCGAGCCCACGCCTGCCGCGATCTGGTTGCCGAGCATGTCGCCCATCATCGGCGCGCTGCCGCGGTAGGGCACGGGCACGAGGTCGAGCTTGTAGCGCTCGCCCAGCACCTTGACCAGGAACTCCGGCGTCGAGGCCGGCGCCGGCACGCCGACCGTGCCCTTGCCGCCACCGGTGCCGCGCAGCCAGGCCACGTACTCGTCCATCGTCCTGGCCGGTGTGCCGGGCGACACCGCGAAGGCGTTGACGAAGCTGGCGAAGCCGCCCACGGGCACGAAGTCCTTCGCCGGCTCGAAGCCCGGCGTTTTCGACACCAGCGGCAGGATCGAGATGGTGTGGTCGTGCGAGATGAACACCGTGTTGCCATCGGGCGCCGCAGCCTTGAGCGCCTGCGCCGCGAGCTGGCCGCCGGCACCGGCCTTGTTCTCGACCACGACGGTGGCCCCGAGCTCGGCCTTCAGCGCCTCGCCGATGAGGCGAGCGATGGCGTCGGTGCCGCCGCCCGGCGGAAAGCCGACCAGGATGCGCAGCGTGCGGCCCTGTGCGCGCACGAGGGTAGGCAGGGCCAGCGCGGCAGCGGCGGCACCGGTGGCGGCGATAAGGTGGCGGCGGGACAGGGGGGTCATGGTGGACTCCGGGGGGTTGAGGCGGCGGCTGCACGAGGCGCACCAGGGGCCGATGCGGCCAGGAACTCCAACACGGGCGCCAGGCTGCGCACCGGGTCTTCTTCCTGCGGCACATGGCCCAGCTCGGGGAACTCGACCAGGCGACTGCCGGGGATGAGCCGCAGGAACTCGCGCCCCACGGCGGGCGGCACGAGCCGGTCGCGCCCGCCCCACACCAGCAACGTGGGCAGCCGCAGCGTGCTGATGCGCTCGGCGTGCTCGCCCGGCAACATCAGCGCAAGCCGCTCGACGAGCGCGGCGCGGTTGCCGTCGCGCAGCGTCAGCTCGTAGTAGCGGTCCACCAGTGCCGGGGTCACGCGGGCCGGGTCACCATACACGCTGCGCACGCTCTGCTCCACCAGCTCGCGCGGCAGCGTCCATTCACTCACCACCCGCAGCACCGGCGTGCGCGCCACCACAAAGCCCAGCGGCACCACCTCCGGCACGAAGGCCGGCCCGATGGCGTCAACGAGCACCATTGCCGCCACGCGCTGCGGCGCCGCATAGGCCGTGCGCCAGGCGACCTCGCCCCCCAGCGAGTTGCCGGCGATGACGAAGCGCGACACCTGCAGCGCATCGAGCAGTTCGAGCGTGAAGCGCGCGTAGGTGTCGCCGTGGTAGCGCTCGCCTTCCCAGCGGCCGGTGAAGGGCCCTGTCAGGCCGAACGCCGGCAAGTCGAAGCTGATGACGCGCCGGCCCTGGCGCACCAGCGCCTTGGCCCAGCCTTCCCAGGTGTGAAGGCTGGCGCTGGTGCCGTGCACCAGCACGATGGGCAGCGGGTCGTCACGAGGGCCCTCGTCGCGCAGGTGCACGAGCTGCCCGCCGAGATCGACAAAGTCCGACGGCGCCGGCGCCCAGCGCGCCACCAGCGCCTCGACCGGGCGATCCGGCATGCGCAGCCATGACAGTGCCAGCATCGTCAGCAGCAGCAGCACGCCCAACAAGCGCAACAGTCCGGTGGCCCAGCTCATGCATGGATTCTAGGAACGGCCCACCGGGGCCATGGCGCAGAATCGCCGCCGTCGCAACCCGAAAGCGCCGCATGAGCCTCCACCAGCACCTCGACCGCCGCACCTTCAACGCCTTGCTTGCCGGCGCTCCGCTGGCCGGCGCCCTGCCGCTGGCCGACGCGCAGACGGCGCGCGACCGCATCGTCATCGGCATGGCGCTCGAGCCCGCGCCGGGCCTGGACCCCACCAGCGCCGCCGCCGCGGCCATCGGCGAGGTGGTGCACCTGAACATCCTGGAGGGCCTGACGAAGATCGCCCCCGACGGCGCCGTAACGCCGCTGCTGGCCGAGAGCTGGCTGCAGGGCATCGACGGCCGCACCTACACCTTCCAGCTGAAGAAGGGCGTGCGCTTCTCCGACGGCAAGCCCTTCGACGCCAACGCCGTGAAGTTCAGCTTCGACCGCGCGCGCGCGCCGAGCAGCACCAACAGGGCCAAGAAGGCGGTGTTCGAGAACATCTCCAGCGTCTCGGTGCAGGGGCCGCACACGGTGATCCTGGTGCTCAACAAGCCCGAGGCGCTGCTGCCCTTCCGGTTGGGCGAGAACACCGCCGTCATCCTGCACCCCGATTCCGCCGCGCAGGCTGCCACCAAGCCCATCGGCACGGGCCCCTACGTGCTCGACAGCTGGAACCGCGGCTCGAGCATCGTGCTCACCGCCTCGCCCACGCACCGCGACGCCGCCAAGCTGCGCATCAAGCGCGCCACCTTCCGCTTCATCAGCGAACCCGCCGCGCAGGTGGCGGCGCTGCTGGCCGGCGACGTGGACGCCATCCCGCGCTTCGGCGCGCTGCAGGCCATGAAGCAGTTCCAGGCCGACAAGCGCTTCGAGGTCGTGCTGGGCAGCACCTCGGGCAAGGGCATCGTGGCCATCAACAACCGCAAGGCGCCGCTGTCCGACGTGCGCGTTCGCCGCGCCATCAGCCACGCCATCGACCGCAAGGCCTTCATCGACGGCGCCCAAGAGAGCCTGGGCACGCCCATCGGCAGCCACTTCGCGCCCACCGACCTGGGCTATCTCGACTTGACGGGGATGTACCCGCACGACCCCGACAAGGCCCGCGCCCTGCTGCGCGAAGCCGGCGTCACGACGCCGCTGAACCTGACGCTGACGCTGCCGCCGCCGGCCTACGCGCGCAAGGGCGGCGAGATCATCGCGGCGCAGCTGGCCAAGGTGGGCATCACGGCCAAGATCGAGAACGTCGAGTGGGCCCAGTGGCTCAGCGGCCCGTTCAAGGGCAACTTCGACCTCACCATCATCAACCACGTCGAGCCGCTCGACTACGCCACGGCCTATGCCGACCCCGCCTACTACTTCGGCTACGACAGCGCGCGCTTCCGCGGCCTGGTGTCGACGATGGCCTCGACAAGGAATCAGCGCGAGAAGGGCCGCCTGTGGCGCGACATCCAGCGCCAGCTGGCCGAAGACGCCGTCAACGCCTTCGTGTGGAACCCGGCGCAGGTGTCGGTGGGCAAGCGCGGGCTGCGCGGGCTGTGGACCTCGAGCCCGATCTTCGCCAACGACATTGCGGCGCTGAACTGGGCACCGCCGCCCACCAAGAGCTGAGCAGCGCCGTCTTGAAGGAGAGTTCGTGAGCGAAGCCACCATCCGCCGCTTCTACGAGGCCTTCGCGCGGCTGGACGGCGAGGCCATGCAGGCCTGCTACGCCGCCGAGGCGCAGTTCGACGACGAGGTCTTCTCGCTGCAGGGTGCGGCGCAGATCGGCGGCATGTGGCGCATGCTCTGCGGCGCCACGCGCGGCAACGAGGCCGCGCGTGCCCACTGGAAGCTCGATGTCAGCAACATCACCGCGAGCAGCGCGCACTGGGAAGCGCACTACCTGCTCGGCGCCAGTGGCCGCCGCGTGCACAACCGCATCGACGCCCGCTTCGAGTTCGACGCGCAAGGCCTGATCACGCGCCACCGCGACCGCTTCGACTTCTGGGCCTGGTCGCGCCAGGCGCTGGGCACGACGGGCTGGCTGCTGGGCTGGACGCCGATGCTGCGCAACAAGGTGCGCTACACGGCAGACGGCAACTTGCGCCGCTACCTCGAACGCGCCGGAATGCTTCACAAGCTCTGAGGGCACGGCATGGCGGCAGAGATCTCGGTTGACGCCGACGCCGCCACGCTGGCCCAGGCCTACGCCAGCGGCGCGCACTCGCCGGTGCTGCACCTGCGGGCGGTGCTCGAAAACGTCGCGCACTGGGAGCCGCACATCGCCGCACTATGGGCCGCGGACGCCGACGCCGCCATGGCCCAGGCGCGCGCCTCCGAGGCGCGCTGGCGGCGCGGCCAGCCGCTGTCGCCGCTGGACGGCGTGCCGGTCACGATCAAGGAAAACATCGCCACGCAGGGCACGCCACTGCCCCTGGGCACCGCCGCCACCGAGCTGTTGCCGGCCGCGGCCGACGCGCCGCCCGCGGCCCGCCTGCGCGAGGCCGGCGCGGTGCTGCTGGGCAAGACGACGATGCCCGACTTCGGCATGCTGTCCTCTGGCCTGTCGAGCTTTCATGCGCTGACGCGCAACCCCTGGAACCGCGAGCGCAACCCCGGCGGCAGCAGCGCCGGTGCGGCCGCGGCGGCCGCCGCCGGCTACGGGCCGCTGCACATCGGCACCGACATCGGCGGCTCGATCCGCCTGCCGGCGGCGTGGTGCGGCGTCGTCGGCTTCAAGCCCAGCAACGGCCGCGTGCCGATCCAGCCGCCCTACCTGGGCCGCGTGGCCGGGCCGCTGGCGCGCAGCGTGGCCGACGTGGCCGCCGCCATGGCGGTGCTGGCACGCCCCGACGCGCGCGACGCCACCCAGCTGCCCGCCGCCGAGCTGGCCTGGCACGAGGTGGCCCGCACCGATGCCGGCTTCGTGCGCGGCCTGCGCATCGGCGTGCTGCGCGATGCCGGCTGGGGTCTGGCGGTCGATGCCGCCGTGGCCCGGGCTGTGGACGACGCGGTCGAGCGCCTGCGCGAAGCCGGTGCGCGGGTGGAGCCGATGGCGCCCTTCCTGACGGCCGACATGGCCGAAGGCATCGAGCGCTTCTGGCAGCTGCGCTCGAGCCTCGACCTGGCCGCCTTGCCGGCCGAACGCCGCGAGCGCGTGCTGCCCTTCATCCGCGCCTGGGTGGCGCCGGCAGCGGGCTTCGATGCCGCCACGGCGTTCCACGGCTACAGCCAGTTCGCGCGCCTGCGCGATGCCGCCGTGGCCGCCTGCGGCGGCCACGACTTCGTCATCTCGCCGGTGTCGCCCAACGCCGGCTTCCCGGCCGAGTGGCCGATGCCCAGCAACGACCCGGCGCGCGCGATGGCGCACATCGGCTTCACGCTGCCCTACAACGCCAGCGAACAGCCCGCCGTGGCCGTGCCCACCGGCGCCCTGGCCGGCGGCGTGCCCACCGGGCTGCAATTCGCGGGCGCGCGCCACGACGACATCGGCGTGCTGAAGCTCGCGCGCGCCTTCGAGCAGCTGCGCGGACCGCTGCCACCGTGGCCGCAGCCGCCGCGCTGAGCGGCCCTTCCTTCTTCGTTCGACAGCCCCACACCAGGAGACCAGCATGGGACGTTCCGTGAGCTTCAACCGCCCCGACGGCCAAGCACTGTCGGGCTACCTCGCCGAGCCCGCGCAGCCGGCATCGGCGCCCGGCCTCGTGGTCATCCAGGAGTGGTGGGGCCTGAACGACCAGATCCGCGGCGTGGCCGACCGCATGGCCGCCGCCGGCTACCGCGCGCTGGTGCCCGACCTGTACCGCGGCAAGAGCACGGTCGAGGCCGAGGAAGCCCACCACCTCTTGAGAAACAACCTCAAGTCCAGCCCGTTCAGGCGGCCGCTGCAGCAGGAGCGAGTTGGAAGCCAAGGGCCGCGGCGCGGCGTTTGAGGGCGGAGATGC
>JBIJAP010000222.1:0-5964 GCA_044345715.1 Rubrivivax sp. | reverse complement strand
CGCCGCGCGCGTGGTGGCCTTGGCGGTGTGCGCCGTGGCCGCGAGCGTGCCGCCGGCCAGCGCGGCGAGCACCGCCCAGGTCGCATGGTCAGCGCCCAGCGCGCCCGCCGCCAGTGCCGCACCGGCAGGGATGCGGATGAAGGTGTGCACGGCGTCCCACAGCGTGTCGACGGCCGGGATCTTGTCGGCCACGAACTCCACCACGAACAGCACGAAGGCGCCGGCCAGCACCAGCGGGTTCTGCAGGATCTGCAGGCCCGCCGGCAGCGGCAGCCAGCCGAGGTAGCCCGCCGCGCCGGTGATGAACACCACGGCATACAGACGCACGCCGCTGGCCCAGCCGAGCGCTGCCGCGAGCGCAGCCAGCTGCGCCAGATCGAGCGGCAGCGGCAGCGGGTTCATGCCCGCCAGCCCGGATCGCGCTTGCCCAGGAACGCGGCCACGCCTTCGCGGCCCTCGTCGCTGGCGCGGATGTCGGCGATGCGGCGCGCCGTCTCGGCGCGCAGCTCGGCGTCGATGGGCCGCGCGGCCACGTCCTGCACCAGCCGCTTGCAGGCGCGCACCGCGGCCGGGCCGTTGCCGACCCAGGCGCTGACGAGGGCTTCACACGTGGCATCGAGCTGCTCGGCCGGCACGCACTCGTGCACGAAGCCCAGCGCCGCGGCGCGCTTCGCATCGAAACGCTCGGCCGTTGTGAAGTAGCGCCGCGAGGCCTGCTCGCCCAAGGCGCGCACGACGTAGGGGCCAATGGTGGCCGGCAGCAGGCCCAGGCGCGCCTCGCTCAGGCAGAACTGCACGGTGTCGACGGCCACCAGCACATCGCACACCGCCGCGAGGCCCACGGCGCCGGCGTAGCAGTCGCCGTGCACGCGGCCCAGCACCGGCACCGGGCAGGACCAGATCGTGTGCAGCATCTCGGCCAGCGCGGCGGCGTCGGCGCGGTTCTCGTCCCAGGTGTAGCCGGCCATGCGCGCCATCCAGGACAGATCGGCCCCAGCGCAGAAGGCCTTGCCACGGCCGCCCAGCACGATGGCGCGCAGGCCGGGCTCGCTGCCGAGGGCACGGAACGTGGCCGTCAGCTCGGCAATGACGCCGTCGTTGAACGCGTTGCGCACCTCGGGCCGGTTGAGCCAGACCTCGGCGACGTGCGCGCGCGGGCGCAGGACTTCCAGCGTGCTCGTCATCGGCAGTTCCTTCAATGGCGCCAGCTGCGCAGGCCGCGATGCTGTTCGAAGGCGTGATAGTCGCGGTCGCGGTGCAGCAGCGCGTAGTCGCGCTCGATGCAGAAGGTGGCCACGAGCACATCGATGCCGCTGCGCACCGTCACGCCCCGGGCGCGCAAGTTGCGGTAGTGCTCGGCCGCCAACAGTGCCAGTTCGGCGCTGGCGGTGTCTTCGACGGCCAGGCTCTCCATCAGCCGCCGCGCCTGGCGATGGGCGCCCTCGTGCCGGAAGCCGCGCAACACCTCGAACAGCACCAGGTCGGGCACGACGATGCGCACCTCGCCGTGATCGAGCATCTCGCTCAGCAGATCGACCGCCGGGTGCTCGGCGTCGTTGAAGAAGTCGATCCAGACGCTGGAGTCAACGACGAGCACGGCGCTTCGCTCCATAGCTGCGCGGCGCGGCTTCCTGCACCAAGGCTTCGGCGCTGGCCGGCGGTGCGGCCTCGGCTTGTGTCCAGTCGATGCTGTCGTCGCCTTCCCACTTGAGCTTGCCGCGCCACTTGAGGATCTCGCGGTACGCGGCCTGGCGGGCGAGCAGCTTCAGGCCCGCCTCGACGGCGTCCTTCTTCGTCTTGTAGGGGCCGGCAAGCATGGCTTGCGCCATCAACTCGTCGTCGATCTCGATGTTCGTGCGCATGATGTGTGCGAAATCAGAAAAGTGCACACATCGTACACTACATGCGAAAGACGCCGAAGCGCGGCGTCTCGGGGATCGGCGCGTTCAGGCTGGCACTCAAGCCCAGCGCCAGCACGCGGCGCGTGTCGGCGGGGTCGATGATGCCGTCGTCCCACAGCCGCGCGCTGGCGTAGTAAGGGTGCGCCTGGTTCTCGAACTGCTCGAGGATCGGCTTCTTGAAGGCGGCCTCTTCGTCGCTGCTCCAGGCGCCGCCCTTGGCCTCGATGCCGTCGCGCTTGACGGTGGCCAGCACGCTGGCGGCCTGCTCGCCGCCCATCACGCTGATGCGCGCGTTCGGCCACATCCAGAGGAAGCGGGGTGAATAGGCGCGGCCGCACATGCCGTAGTTGCCGGCGCCGAAGCTGCCGCCGATGATGACGGTGAACTTGGGCACCGTGGCCGTGGCCACCGCCGTGACCATCTTCGCGCCGTGCTTGGCGATGCCCTCGGCCTCGTACTTGCGGCCGACCATGAAGCCGGTGATGTTCTGCAGGAAGACCAGCGGCACCTTGCGCTGGCAGCACAGCTCGATGAAGTGGGCGCCCTTCATCGCGCTCTCGGAGAACAGCACGCCGTTGTTGGCGATGATGCCCACCGGCATGCCCTCGATGTGCGCGAAGCCGCACACCAGCGTGCTGCCATAGCGCGCCTTGAACTCGTCGAACTCACTGCCGTCGACGATGCGGGCGATGATCTCGCGCACGTCGAAGGGCTTGCGCGAATCGACCGGGATCACGCCGTGCAGCTCGGCCGGGTCGGCCAGCGGGGGGCGCGGCGGCTGCAGCAGCAGCTGTTCGGGCTTGCGCCAGTTGAGGTTGGCCACCACGTTGCGCGCCAGCGCCAGCGCGTGGTGGTCGTTTTCGGCCAGGTGGTCGGCCACGCCCGACAGCCGCGTGTGCACGTCGCCACCGCCCAGGTCTTCGGCGCTGACCACCTCGCCGATGGCGGCCTTCACCAGCGGCGGGCCGCCGAGGAAGATGGTGCCCTGGTTCTTGACGATGATGGTCTCGTCGCTCATCGCCGGCACGTAGGCGCCACCGGCGGTGCACGAGCCCATCACCACCGCCACCTGCGGGATGCCCAACGAGGACATCTGCGCCTGGTTGTAGAAGATGCGGCCGAAGTGGTCGCGGTCGGGGAACACCTCGTCCTGGTTGGGCAGGTTGGCGCCACCGCTGTCGACGAGGTAGATGCAGGGCAGGCGGTTCTGCTGCGCCACCTCTTGCGCGCGCAGGTGCTTCTTCACCGTGGCGGGGTAGTAGGTGCCGCCCTTGACGGTGGCGTCGTTGCAGATGATCAGGCACTCGACGCCACTGACGCGGCCGATGCCGGCGATCACGCCCGCGCCGGGCGCGGCGCCGTCGTACAGGCCGTGCGCGGCCAGCGGCGCGAGCTCGAGGAAGGGCGTGTCGGGGTCGAGCAGGCCTTCGACGCGGTCGCGTGGCAACAGCTTGCCGCGCGCCACGTGCTTGGTGCGCGCCGCGCCGCCACCGCCTTCGGCCACGCGGGCGAGCTGCAGGTTCAGGTCGTCGACGAGGCCGCGCATCCAGGCCACGCTGGCCTTGAAGGCGTCGGATCGGGGGTTGAGCTGGCTGGTCAGCACCGGCATCGGGTCTCCTCGGGCCGCGCCGCGGCAGTGGCGGCAGGGGCGTTCGCTTCTTGATTGACGTTTACGTCAACGTCAATTGGGCGGATGGTACACAGCGACCTTCTCGGCCTTTTGAACGGGCTTCAGAACGGCCCCTGGGCCAGCCAGCGTTCCATCTGCGGCTGGCGGTCGTTGCCCCAGAAGGGCTCGCCGTCGATGCGGAAGAAGGGCGCGCCAAACACGCCGGCAGCCACGGCCTCGTCGTTGGCGCGCTTCAGGCGGGCCTTCCAGGCGGCGTCGTTCCACACGGCCTCGGCGGCATCGGCATCCAGCCCTTGTTCGGCCGCGAAGGCCTTCAGCGCCGCCGGCTCGTGCAGCGCCACGCCGCGCGTGAACACCGCGCGCAGGCCCTCGCGCGCCCAGTTCGATGCGGCGGTGTCGCCTTGGGTGTCGGCCAGCCACCAGAACACGCGGGCCGCGTTCTGCGTCGGAATCGGAAACACCGGCGGCGGCGTGTAGGCCAGCCCGTGGAACCGCGCCGAGCGGGCGAAGTCGTGCAGCGAGTACTCGCGCTTGATCGGGTATGACACCGGCGACTTGAGCTCTGCCGCCTGGAAGGTGGCGCCCAGCAGGATGGCGTGGCGGCGCACCGTGCGGCCGTGGCGCGCGGCCAGGGCGTCGATCCACTCCGACGCGATGTAGGAGTAGGGCGAGGAGAAGTCGAACCAGAAGTCGATGGAGGCAGGGGCAGCCATGTCGATCACTCCAGCTTGATGCCGCGGCTGGTGATGATGCCGCCCAGCAGCCGGGCCTCGGCCTGCACGCGCGCCAGCGCGGCCTCGGCGGTGCTGCCCACGGGCTCCCAGCCGCCCGTGACCATGCGCTGGCGGGTCTCGGGCTCGCGCAGGGCCGCGGGCACGTCGCGCGCCAGCCGCTCGAGCGCGGCGCGCGGCATGGCCGCCGGGGCCACGAGCGCGTTCCATACCTCCAGCGCCGGCATCTGCACGCCCAGTTCAGCCAGCGCAGGCACGCCGGGCGCGAGCTCGCTCTTCGGGCCCGTCACGCCGATGGCGTGCAGCTTGCCCGCCTTCACCTGCGCCAGCGCCAGGCCCGGAGGCACCAGCGCGAGCTGGATCTGGCCGCCCAGCATGGCCGTCAGCACCGCCGGGTTGCCGTTGTAGGGCACGTGCACGGCCGCGCTGCCGATGGCGCCCTTCAACATCTCCAGGCCCAGGTGGCCGACCGAGCCGATGCCTATCGAACCGTAGCTCCACTTGTCGCCGGCGGCGCGCGCCGCCGCCAGCAAGGCGGCGCCCTGGGGTTGATCGGCCGGGGTCACCAGCACCAGCGGCCCGGTGGCCAGCAAGGAGACGATGGCGAAGTCCTTGGTGGGGTCGTAAGGCAGCCGGGGATTGAGCTGCCGGGCCGTGGTCAGGTTGCCGTTGATCACCACGCCCAGCGTGTGCCCGTCGGTGGCCTTGGCCACCGCGTCGGCGGCCAGGTTGCCGCCCGCGCCCGGGCGGTTTTCCACCAGCACCGGCTGGCCCCAGGTCTTGGTGAGCGCATCCGCCAGCGCGCGGGCCGAGAGATCCGGCGTACTGCCGCCCGGAAAGCCGACGAGGATCTTCACCGGCTGTGTCGGCCACGCGGCCTGGCCTGCGGCCGGCAGCGTGAAGGCAGCGGTGCTGGCCAGAACGGCCAGGCCGAGCAGAGCCTGGCGGCGGGTTTGGCGCGAGAGCGGTTTGCGCAGGGTCACGGTGTCTCCTTCGGATGTCGTTAGCCTAGTCGGCAGATTGTGCGCGGGCGCGCGCCACGCTCGAGCTGCCTTCGATGATCGAAACACCCTCAACCTGCTGCTCGCACTGCCCGCCGTGGCCATTGCGCTGGCGCTGAAGCCCTGGCGGCTGCTGCGCAGCCCACCGCCGTGGCCGGCGCTGGCGGTGTGGGCGGCGCTGCCGCTGCTGTGGTCGCTGGACGCCACCACGGCGTCGCCGCTGCTGCAGCCCTTGTCAGGCGTGTGCATCCTGCTGCTGATGCTGGGCTGGCCGCTTACCGTGCTGGCGCTGCTGCCGGTGGGCGGCGTGATGTGGCTGGCCTCAGGGCTGGATGCCGGCGGCGCGCTGCACCGCGTGGTCTGGCTCGGGCTCGTGCCGGCGACGCTGGCACTGGCGCTCGGGGCCGGTGTGCGGCGCTGGCTGCCGCGCCACCTGTTCGTCTACATCATGGGCCGCGGCTTCTTCGCCACGGCGCTGGCGCTCACGCTCAGCGGCGCGCTGGCAGCCTGGTTGTTCGGCGTGCCGGCTTCGCTGCAGGCCAACGACGTGATGCTGGCTCGCCTGCTCTCGGCCGTCGGCGACGCCTTCATCACCGGCATGCTCACCGCCATCTTCGTGGCGTTTCGGCCCGAGTGGCTAGCCACCTACACCGACCGCCTCTACCTGCCGCGCTGAACCGGCGCTCAACCGGCCAGCGGCG
>JBIJAP010000201.1:0-6722 GCA_044345715.1 Rubrivivax sp. | reverse complement strand
CCGCGAAGCCGCGGCGCATCAGCTCCGCGCTGAAACGCGGCGCCAGTTGGCGGCCGGCGAGCAGCCCCACGACGCTGGCCGCCGCAAAGAGCAGTGCCGCCTGCAGCGGCAGCTGCCCGTGCGAGGTGGCCGCCGCGATGCCCGAGACGCTGACGAGCGCGATCACGCTCAGCGAGGTGGCCTGGATGCTGCGCAGATCGAGGTTGGTGTGGCGGTCAAGCGCCGGCACGATGACGAAGCCGCCGCCCACCCCGAGCAGCCCGCTGAACAGCCCGGCCGTGCCGCCCACGCGCGCCAGCACGGCGGCGCAGCGCGGCGTCCAGCGCAGGCGCAGCTCGCCGTCGGGCCGCACGCAGGCCGGCTGCACGGGCCGCGCGGCCTGCGCTGGTGCCGAGCGCCACATGCGCCACGCCGTGTACAGCATGAAGACCGCGAAGATGCCCAGCAGCAGCGCCTGCGGCAGGCGCTGTGCCAGCGCCACGCCCAGCGGCGCCACCAGCATGCCGGCGGCGCCGATCATCAAGGCGGCGCGCCAGCGCAGCAGCTGGTCGCGCAGCCCGAGCACCGCGCCCACCACGCCGGCCAGGCCGACGGCCATCAGCGCCATCGGCGCGGCCTGCTGCATCGGCAGGCCCAGCGTCAGCACGAGCAGCGGCACGCCGAGGGCGCCACCGCCCGCGCCCGTGAGCGCCATCAGCAGCCCGACCACGAAGCCCGGGCCGCCCAGCGAGGCCACCAGCGGCAGGGCCAGCGGAAAGGCCAGCGGCTCCATCACGGCGCGTCGACGTCGGCAACGCCGCGGCGGGCCAGGCGCTGCTGGATGCCCCGGGTCGAGCGCCAGACGCCGAACACCACCAGCGGCAGCAGCGCACCCGCGGCGACCTCGGCGTTGATCGGCACGCCCGCCGCCTGCGCCGCCTTGGCGCCGTACAGCAGCAGGCTGACGACGTAGTAGGTGATGGCCGCGATCGACAGGCCCTCCACCGTGGCCTGCAGCCGCAGTTGCAGCGCCTGGCCCTGGGCCAGCTTGGCCAGCAGCTGCTGGTTCTGCACCTCGGTGGCGATGTCCACGCGCGTGCGCAGCAGGCCGCTGGCGCGCTCCACCCGCGTGGCCAGCGAGGCCAGGCGTTCGGCGGTGGCCGCCACCGTGGCCACGGCGGGCGCCTGCCGCCGCTGCAGGAACTCGCCCAGCGTCTGCTGACCCGGCAGGTAGTTCTCGCGCAGTTCGGCCAGGCGCTGCACCATCAGCGTGTCGTAGGCGCGCGTGGCGTCAAAGCGGAAGGCGCCGCCGGCCGTGGCGCGCTCCAGGCGTGCCGCCAACTGCACCAACTCGTCGAGCAGCGACTGGTCCGAGGCCTCGCGCGCCTCGAAGCGCGCCGTCAGCGCCGACAGCTGCTGCTCGGCGGCCGCGATCTCGGGCTGCAGCGCCTTGGCCGCCGGCAGACCCAGCAGCGCCATCAGGCGGTAGGTTTCCATCTCGAGCAGGCGCTGCGAGATGCGGCCGGCGCGCGTTTCGGTGGTGCCCTCGGGGGCCACGACGAGCATGCGCTCGAAGCCGTCGTCGCGCAGCACGAAGTCGGTGATGGCGGCCGAGTGGCCGTCACGGCCCATGCGCGAGACGGCGATGGTGCGGCTGCTGAACCAGCGGCGCGCCGCGGGCAGCCACGACTCGCTGTGGATGTCGCCATGCAGCATCACCAGTTCCACGGCCACCAGCACCTGCCCCGGGATGTCGCGGATCCAGTCGCGGCCGACGATCAGCGACTCCTGCAGCGCCGGCGGCTCGCTGTGCAGCTGCGTGCCCTCGGGCAGCGCCTGCACCAGCGAGTAGCGCGTGAACTCCGTGTGGCGCTCCCACTTCAAGGTGCCATCGGGCAGCCGCATGCGCAGGAACTGGCCGTCCAGCGCCTCGGCGGGCAGGTCTTGCTGGCCCGGCAGGCGGCGCAGGTGCTGCCACTGATCGGCGCGTTCGACGCCGTCGTGGCGCACGGCCACGTACAGCACCAGCGCCGGCATGCGGATGTGCGCCGGCGGCCGCGCATGGGCTTCGCCGTGCAGGCGCTGGCGGTGGGGGTCGTCGACGGGCAGCCAGCGGGCGGGGTGGGGATGGGTGTCAGCGGTCATCGGTCGTGCAGGGCGGGCGGCGCGGATGGCGCAGGCCCAATGCTGACAGGGTCTGGCGGTATCCGACCACGGCGGCGACGGGCGGTGTGTTCGGCCGCTGCTGCACGAGATGGCGCTTGAGGCCACCGTTGAGCGCCAACCAGCTGGTGCACGTGGCCAACCAGATCGGGCGGTTCTATGCCGCGTTGCCCGATGCCGTCGAGGCCACGGCGCTGGCCCCGTTGGTGCGCAAGCCGCTGCAGCAGGCGTGCGCCGGCTGGGCCCACGCGCCCAAGTGAGCCAGAGGGCGGCCTCGGAGCCGATGGCAGCCCGCACCTCGGAAGTTGACGCTGCGGCTGCGCGGCAGCCGGTGCCCGGGTGTTTCACCACACGCGCCATGAACCGGCCGCTTCAGACGACTGCGACCCTGGCGCGCGTTCGCCCAGCAGGGCGGGTCTGGCCGCAAGCCATCGAAAGGCCGCCTGAAACCAGCCCTTGGGGGCCGCCCCTGCATTGACGCGGTGTAAGCCCGCTCCGATCGCGGCACTGGGGCAGTAGCTCGGGCACCAGCGGACGAGGCAATGCTCGAGCTGCTCTCCGGTGCAGGGCTTGGGCAGGTGGCCGCTCAGGCCATGTCGAGCGAGAACCATGCTTTCCTGCGGGCTGCTCGAATGCGCCACCACAGGCACCTCAGGCCGCGCACGGTGGTGCTCGAAGCGCCGGATCGCGGAAGTCGCGGCCCAGCCGTCGAGGATGGGCATCTGCAGATCCATCAGGATGAGGTCGAACTGCCACTCGCACGCCAGAGCCACGGCCTCGGCGCCGTCGGCGGCTTGCATGGGCACCACGCCCAAGGCCTGCAGCTTGGCGCTGACCACGGCCAGGTTGACGGGGCAGTCGTCAACCACCAGCACACGAAGCGTGGCGTTCGGGTGGGCCACCAGCGCGATGGCCGGATCGGCATGCCGATCGTTGGCGGGTGAAGTCTGCGCCACGGCGGCCCAGGCCCAGGGCTTGCGGAAATCGGCGCCATGGCGCGCGGCAAAACGAACAGGGGCAGGGTTGCGGCTCATGATGGGTCTCTTCGGCGCTTGGCGACAGGGCCACGTTCGCCGGAAGGCCGAGGCCCGTCTGTGCGTTGGCCCTCGCGCCTGCGCTGCGAATGTGACAGCGCGTTTCGACGACGCCCTGGGGCGCCCTCGGTGCCCCGAACGAAGTGCCGATCGAAGCGCTGCATGGGCGTGCGGGAACGAACCGACGCCCTTGAAGTGGCTTCCTAAAGTGCGCTCTACGCCAGAGACCATCTGGCCCAGACCGCCTGACCACCAAGGACACGCACATGAGCACGATCCCCAACGACCGCACGGCCGACGTGCCCTGGCCGAACAGCAGCCAGCGGATGTCCGCGCCCGACCATTCGGCGCTACCCGACAACGAGTCCACCTCGCCGGGCGCGACCGGCATGCTGAAGACCGCGGTGCAGGGCGCCCACGACACCCTCGATCGGCTCGCCGATCGTGCCGCCCCGGCGGTGCAGCGCATGGGCGACAGCGTGAACTCGGCCGAGGCGGCGCTGCGCGCCAAGACCAGCCAGCTGCGCGAGCGGGGCGACGAATGGGTCGACGGCACACGCGGCAGCATCCGCGAGCATCCGCTCACGGCCGTGGCCATCGCGCTGGCCGTGGGCGCCGTTGTGGCCCGCATGACGCGCCGCTAGACGCACGCCCGCCGAGTCCATCGAGTCACATGCGCTTCTTCATCCGGCTGATGTCGGCGCGGCCATTCTGCTGGCGATCGTCAACCCGTTCCGGCGTGGTGCGGTGTGTCGACTTCGTACCCACCCCAGGCGAGGGTCGACATCGGTGATGGTCGACGACCACGAGTTGCGCACCTTCTCGCGCAGGCAGTTTGCGCTCGACGCACCGGCGGTCCTCGGTGGTGCAGCCCTGTCCACAGCCTGCTCGACGCAAGACGGTGCCAAGGGCTACGAAGCCCTCGCCGCATCGACCTGGCGCGCCGATGTTCAGGCCGGCGTCGAAGGCGTTGGGCTGACGCGCGAACTAGTGCGCTGCGCGACCTTGGCACCGTCGAGCCACAACACGCAGTGCTGGAGCTTCGAGGTGGGAGACAAGGCCATCACCATCCAGCCCGACCGCGCGCGTCGATGCCCCGCCGTGGACCCTGACGACCACCACCTGTTCGTGAGCCTGGGCTGCGCCACCGAGAACCTGGTGCAGGCGGCAAGGGCCCATGGGCTGCTCGCAGTCCCGAGCTTCGACGCCACCCGCGAACATGTGCACGTGTCACTGACGCCAGCCGCCGCCCAGGCGTCGCCGCTGTTCCGGGCCATCGCGTCGCGGCAATGCACGCGTGGCGACTACGACGGCGTGCCACTCGCCCGGGACGAGCTGGCCCTGCTGCAGGCGGCCGGCTCGTCGGACCGCGTGCGCTTGTGGCTGGCCACCGATCGCCCCGCGATGGAGCGGGCACTGGAGTACATCGTGCAAGGCAACACGGCGCAGCTGGCAGACCCGGCCTTCGTCAGTGAGCTGAAGTCGTGGATCCGCTTCAACCCCAGCGATGCCGTGCACACGCGCGACGGGCTGTTCAGCCTGACCACGGGCAACCCGTCCATCCCCACCTGGCTCGGCGAACGGGCCTTCGGCTGGTTCTTCACCACCCAGGGCGAGAACGACAAGATCGCGCGGCAGCTGCGCAGCTCGGCCGGCCTGGCGGTGTTTGTGGGCGCGGTGGCCGACAAGGCCCACTGGGTGGACGTGGGTCGCGCGTACGAGCGCTTCGCGCTGCAGGCCACGGCGCTGGGCGTCCGCAACGCGTTCTTGAACCAACCGGTGGAAGTGGCGGCCGTGCGCTCGCTGTTCGCTGCGGCGCTGGGGATCCCGGGCCAGCGCCCGGACCTCGTGCTGCGCTTCGGCCGCGGGCCGACGATGCCCAGGTCCTTGCGCCGGCCGGTCGATGCGGTGATGGTGTGAAGGGCGCCGTGGCTGGCGAGGAACACGCATGACCACGCTCCTGTGGCTGTGTATCGCAGGGGTCGTGCTGGTACTGGCGGCAGTCGGGCTGACCGTCTTTGGCGAACACCGCTGGGCCGCCCGGACGACGGCGCTGCAGGCCGGCCTCGAGGCCGGACGCGTGGAGGGCAAGCCCGGCACCACACCGCTGCCGACGCGCTACGACATGCGCGAGCTCGACGATCTGCCCGCGCCCGTGCAGCGCTATTTCCGCGCGGTGCTGAAGGACGGTCAGCCCATCATCACCGCTGTCCGCATCGACATCGCCGGCCGCTTCAACCTGTCGCCCACCGGCGAGGAGTGGAAGCCCTTCAGCTCGCGCCAACGTGTCGTGACGCGCCGGCCCGGGTTTCTGTGGGACGCGAAGATCGCGATGGGGCCCGGTGTGCACGTGCGCGTTGTCGACAGCTACATCGTCGGCAAGGGCCTGTTGCACGCGGCGGTGCAGGGCCTGTTCACGATGGCCGACATTCAGGGTGAGGGCGAGATCGCCCGCGGCGAGTTCATGCGCTGGTGCGCCGAGGTGGCCTGGTATCCGACCGCGCTGCTGCCCAGCCAAGGTGTGCGCTGGTCCGCGGTTGACGAACAGTCGGCGCACGCCACCTTCACTGAGGGCCCGCTCACGCTGACGCTGCTGTTCAGGTTCAACGAAGCGGGCTTGATCGGTTCGTTTCGTGCCGAGGCGCGTGGCGGCATGGTCGGCAAGCAGCTGGTGATGGCGCCGTGGGAAGGCATCTGGTCGAACTACCAATCGCGCGATGGCGTGCAGGTGCCCTTGACGGGCGAAGTGGCCTGGATGAGGCCCGAAGGGCGCAGACCCTACTTCGTGGGCACGGTCACGGCGATGGCCTTCGAGCTCGCGCCCTGAAGGCCCGATCACTCGGCAGCGGCAGGCTCGGGTTCGGTGTGTCGTTCGGGCTCGGTGGTGCGCAGGATCTCGCTCAGCACCGAGGTGGCGTAAACGCCGGCGGGCAAGGAGAACGCCAGCACCAGCTGATCGGCTTGCAGCCATTGCCATGACATGTCCACCGGGCTGGCCACCAGGGCACGCCGCTCCTGATCCAGACCGGCGTGTTCCATGCCGTGGCACAGAGTGGCATGACGTTCAGCCACGGCGCCTTCAAGGGCCAGCGCCTGGCTGCTGGACGTCAGGCGGCCCCGTCCCCAGAGCGGCCCGGTGGGCCGGCCCGCCTCGTCCAGCACGTCACCGGGCAGGGCCTGGCCCCAGAGGCCTTGCTGGATGCGCTGCGCCAGCACTTCATTGAAAACGAAGGAACGCAGCGCCGACAGGTAGATGCCCTTGGTCTTTGGGTTGCGCACGCGGATCTCGCGCGCCAGCATGGCCCGGCCTTGTTCGACATTGCCGCCGTTGTGGCCGAAACGCTGAGCTCCAAAGTAGTTGGGAACGCCCTGTGAGGCCACAGCCTTGAGCAGGGCCTCGATGGCGTCGCGGTCGCCGCTCACGTCGCGCAGCACGATGCGGAACCGGTTGCCCTGCAGATCGCCGGGGCGCAGCTTCTTCACGTGGCGGCTCTGGTTCAGCACCTTGAACTCCGGGTGCTGAAGCGCCGTCAGGTCGGGCGTCTG
>JBIJAP010000200.1:0-6726 GCA_044345715.1 Rubrivivax sp. | reverse complement strand
GCCAGTGCCCAGGCCCGGGTGCGCGACCTTTTGTTGGACTTGGAAGTGGTGGAGATCGGTGGCCTCGACAACGCCTTGCAGGCGGCCACACTCTACCAACGCTTGCGCCAATCAGGCCGCACCGTGCGCAGCCCCATCGACGTGCTTTTGGCCAGCTATTGCATGACCCACGGCCACACACTGCTGCACCGGGACGCTGACTTTGAATCCCTCAAAACCCTCGGAGGCCTGGACACCTGGCCACTTTGACAAGATGAGCAATTTGAAATTCTTCACCCAAAACGGCGTGCACACCATCACGCTGTCGCGCCCTGATGTGCGCAACGCCTTCAACGACGAAGTCATCGCCGAGCTGAAAACCGCTTTTTTGGCGGTGGCACAGGACAGCGCCGTGCGTTGCGTGGTGCTGGCCGCTGAGGGCCCTGCCTTTTGCGCCGGTGCCGACCTGAACTGGATGCGCCGCATGGCCGACTACACCCGCGACGAAAACCTGGCCGATGCGGGCGAGCTGGCCGCCATGTTGCGCGCCATATACGCATGCCCAAAACCCACCATCGCCCGTGTGCAAGGCGATGTGTACGCGGGCGGCATGGGCTTGGTGGCGGCGTGCGACATGGCGGTGAGCGTGGACACGGCCCACTATTGCCTGAGCGAAGTCAAGCTGGGCCTGATCCCGGCGACCATCAGCCCCTACGTGATCCGCGCCATGGGCACACGTGCGGCGCACCGCTACTTTTTGACGGCTGAGCGCTTTGGCGCGGCCGCGGCACACCGCATCGGCCTGGTGCACGAGGTGGTGGCAGCCGATGCGCTGGACGCCAAAGTGGCGGAGCTGACCCAAGCGCTGGTCAGCGCCAGCCCCCACGCCGTGCGTGCTTGCAAAAAGCTGGTGCAAGACGTGGCCGAACGCGAGATCAACGACGCGCTGGTGGCGCAGACGGTGGCGGGCATCGCCGACATCCGCGCCAGCAGCGAAGGCAAAGAGGGCGTGCAGTCTTTTTTGCAAAAACGAAAACCCAACTGGTTGGTGTGAGGAAAACATGTTCAAAAAAATACTGATCGCCAACCGAGGCGAAATCGCCTGCCGCGTTGCGGCCACCGCCCGCCGGATGGGCATCCAAACCGTGGCCGTTTATTCAGATGCTGACGCCGGGGCCAAGCATGTGCAAGCCTGCGACGAAGCGGTGCACATTGGCGGCAGTGCACCCAAAGACAGCTACCTGCGCTGGGAGCGCATCTTGCAAGCGGCCCAAGACACAGGTGCCCAAGCCGTGCACCCGGGTTACGGCTTTTTGAGCGAGAACGAAGACTTTGCCAAGGCTTGCGCCGCAGCGGGTTTGGTGTTCATCGGGCCGCCCGCATCGGCGATTTTGGCCATGGGCCTCAAAGCCGAGTCCAAGCGCCTGATGGAAAAAGCCGGTGTGCCGCTGGTGCCTGGCTACCACGGCGCCAACCAAGACCCGGCGCTGTTGCAAGCCGAGGCCGACCGCATCGGTGACCCCGCCCTCATCAAAGCCAGTGCGGGCGGCGGCGGCAAAGGCATGCGCGTGGTCGACAAGTCCGAAGACTTTGCGGCGGCGCTGGCCAGTTGCCAACGCGAAGCCATCAACAGCTTTGGCAGCGACGCGGTGTTGATCGAAAAGTACGTGCAACGCCCGCGCCACATTGAGATTCAAGTCTTTGGCGACACCCACGGCAACTGTGTCTATTTGTTCGAGCGCGACTGCTCGGTGCAGCGCCGTCACCAGAAGGTGCTCGAGGAATCGCCCGCGCCCGGCCTGAGCGCCGAGCGCCGCGCGCAGATGGGCGCCGCCGCGGTGGCCGCCGCGCAGGCCGTGGGCTACGTGGGCGCGGGCACCGTGGAGTTCATCGCCGAACCCGATCCGGCAAGCGATGGCGACGGCGACATCCGCTTCTACTTCATGGAGATGAACACGCGGCTGCAGGTTGAGCACCCGGTGACCGAAGCCGTGACGGGCCTCGACCTTGTGGAGTGGCAGCTGCGCGTGGCCAGCGGCGAGCCGCTGCCGCTGGCTCAGCACGAGGTGCCGATGCGCGGCCACGCCATCGAGGCGCGCATCTGCGCCGAAAACCCCGACGCCGGCTTCCTGCCCGCCACCGGCACGCTGCACGTGGCGCGCTGGCCGGCGCACGTGAGCTTCGAGCGTTCGGCCGAGCTGCCGCGTGTGGACAGCGGCGTGCGCGAAGGCGATGCCATCAGCCCGCACTACGACTCGATGATCGCCAAGCTCATCGTCTGGGGCGAAAACCGCCACCAGGCGCTGGCGCGGCTGGCGGCGGCGCTGGCGCAGACGCACATCGTCGGACTGGCCACCAACGTGGCCTTTCTGCAGCGCGTGGTGGCCAGCCGCGCCTTTGCCACGGCCGATCTCGACACCGCGCTCATCGAGCGCGAGCGGCCGGCACTGTTCGAAGGCCCGGTGCTGCCGGCCGCCTGGGCCGCCGCCGGCGTGGCCGCCTGGCAACTGGCCGACGAGGCGCAGCGCGAAGGCGCCGATCCCTGGAGCCGCCGCGACGGCTGGCGTCTGGCCGGTGGCGCCCGCCGCCGCCTGGTGCTGGTGCGTGGCGACGAGCCCCTACAGGCCGTGCTTGACCGCCGCCACGACGGCAGCGCCGTGCTGGAGCTGGCCGCCGAGCGGCTGCCGTTCACCAGCCGGGCCCTGGGCCAGGGCCGCTTCGATGTCTCAGTGGCCGGCGCCCGCGCGCTGTTGGCCGTCTACCGCGCGGGCGAGCGCTACGCCGTCTTCGCTCCCACGCTGCCTGGTGGCAGCGCGCTGCTGCAGGAGCACGACCCGCTCGTGCACGCCGCCGACGGCGCGGCCGAGGGCGGCCGCCTGACGGCGCCGATGCCCGGCAAGGTGATCTCGCTGCTGGTGGCCGCCGGCGCAGCCGTCACCAAGGGCCAGCCGCTGGCTGTGATGGAGGCGATGAAGATGGAACACACGCTGGCCGCCCCGCGCGACGGCACGGTGGCCGAGCTGCTGTACGCCGTGGGCGATCAGGTGGCCGAGGGCGCCGAGCTGCTGCGGCTCGAGAAGGCCTGACGCAGCACCGGCCCATGGTCCTTGGCCAGGCGGCTATCCAGGCTGTTGCCCAAGCCGAACAGGGCACCCCAGCGCGAGGGGCTCGTGCCGGGCTGGCTTTCGTCGGGCGCCGCCGCGGCGCGCCGGAAGGCGCGCGACAGCAGCGGGCCATCGGTGGCCAGCAGCGCCTCGCAGACCAACAGCACGTCGCGCGCGTACAGCGGCTCGGCCAGCAGGCGCGGGCACTCGATGCCCTGGCCGAGTTCGCGCTCGAGCAGCGCGTGGATGCGGTCGGCAAGCTTGAGGCAGTGGCGTGTGTGCATGGGCCGAAGTCTGAGCCCGAGGTGGGGGCTGTCACATCCCCTCAAGGCGCGAGTGAAACGCCCCGGTACATTTGAAACGCTGTCGTCGACGATTTTTTCCCCGGAGCTGCCGAGTGATGCATCCCGCCCACGTCACCCTGTGTGAAGTCGGCCCGCGCGACGGGCTGCAGAATGAAGCGCAGCCGGTGCCGGCCGCCGCCAAGATCGAGCTGGTGCAGCGGCTGCAGGCGGCGGGCCTGCGCGAGATCGAGGTCACCAGCTTCGTGAGCCCGAAGTGGGTGCCGCAGATGGCCGACAACACCGAGGTGCTGATGGGCCTGCAGCGCCCGGCTGGCGTGCGCTACGCCGTGCTCACGCCCAACCTCAAGGGGCTCGAAGGCGCACTGGCGCTGCCGGCCGCGCACCGGCCCGACGAGGTGGTGGTGTTCGGCGCCGCCTCCGAGGCCTTCAGCCAGCGCAACATCAACTGCAGCATCGACGAGAGCCTGGCGCGCTTCGAACCCGTGGTGGCGGCTGCGCACGAGGCCGGGCTGAAGGTGCGCGCCGCGCTGTCGTGCGCGCTGGGCTGCCCCTACCAGGGCGAGGTCAGCGCCGACGAGGTGGAGCGCGTGGTGCGCGGCTTCAAGGCCATCGGCGTGGACCACTGCGGCATCGCCGACACCATTGGCGTGGGCACGCCGCGCCAGGTGCAGGCGGCCATGGAGCGGGCGCTGAAGCACTTTCCCCTGGTCGAGGTGAGCGGGCACTTCCACGACACCTACGGCCAGGCGCTGGCCAACATCCTGGCCTGCCTGGAGATGGGCGTGCACAGCTTCGACACCAGCGTGGCCGGCCTGGGCGGGTGTCCCTACGCCAAGGGCGCCACCGGCAACGTGGCCACGGAAGACGTGGTCTTCATGCTGCGCGGCATGGGCATCGACTGCGGCGTGGACCTCGATGCGCTGGTCGATGCCGGCGCCTACATCAGCGGCGTGCTCGGCCGGCCGCCGGCCTCGCGCGTGGGGCGTGCCGTGCTGGCCAAGCGCGGCGTGGCCTTGAGTGTGGCGTCATGAACGAGGGCGTCGACACCGCCCGCCCCGAAGGGTTTCGCCGCGTGGCTGCCGCGCTGGCCGCCGCCGGCCATCCGGGCCCGCGCTGGCTGGACGTGGCCGCCCGCACCTCGCAGGAGGCGGCTGATGCCCTGGGCGTGAGCGTGGGGCAGATCGCCAAGAGCGTGGTCTTTCGCCGCAAGCAGGACGACTCGGCCGTGCTGGTGGTGACCGCCGGCGACCGCCGCGTCGACGAGAAGCGCGTCGCTTCGATCACCGGGCCGCTCGGCCGCGCCGACGCCGACTTCGTGAAGGCGCGCACCGGCTTCTCGATCGGCGGCGTCTCGCCCTTGGCGCACGCAGAGCCGCTGACGGTGCTGATCGACCGCAGCCTGTTCCGCTTCGACGCCGTGTGGGCCGCCGCGGGCCACCCCAACGGCGTGTTCTGCGCCACGCCCGACGAACTGGTGCGCCTGGCCGCCGCGCCGGTGGCCGACGTGGTGCAGGAGCCCGTGCCATGACATCGAATCCGATGCCGAACCCGGTGCCCACGGCCCCGCCGGTGCCCAGTCCCTGCGTCAACATCTGCCGCATGGACGCGGCCAGCGGCCTGTGCGAGGGCTGCCTGCGCACGCTGGACGAGATCGCCTGCTGGAGCCTGCTCGACGACGCCGAGAAGGGCGAGGTCTGGCAGCAACTGGCCCGCCGCCGCGAGGCAGGCGGCGCGGCATGAAGCGCATCGTCTTCCACCTCGACCCGATATCGCCCTTCGTGCACCTGGCCTTCATGCGCCTGCCCGAGGCGCTGGCCGGCACGCACCACGAGGTGGAGATCCGGCCGGTGCTGTTCGGCGCGATGCTCAAGACGCTGGCGAACAAGGGCCCGGCCGAAATCGAGCCCAAGCGGCAGTGGACCTTCCGCCACGTCGCCTGGCTCGCCGCGCAGCACGGCATCGCCCTGCAGGTGCCGGCCGTGCACCCGTTCAACCCGCTGCCCTTGCTGCGCCTGTTGCTGGCGGCGGGCGCCAACCGCCGCCACACCGAGATGGTGCTGCGGCACGTGTGGGAGGGTGGCGCCGACGCCACCGATCCGGATCGCCTGGCCGCGCTGCGCGACGCGCTGGCTCCCGCCCGCGATCCCGACGGCGACGAGGTCAAGGCCGAGCTGCGTGCCAACACCCAGGCCGCGCTGGCCGCCGGTGCCTTTGGCGTGCCGAGCTTCGAACTCGACGGCCGCCTGTTCTGGGGCCTCGACTCGCTGCCCATGCTGCGCGATGCGCTGGCGGGCGGCCCCTGGTTCGACGGCCCCGCGTGGGCCGACGCCGGGGCCGAGCGCCCGGGCGTTGTCCGCTCCGCCTGACACGCCCGGTGTAAGCCTGGCATCAGCGCCGCGTCAGCCGGCGTTGGTTCCGCGTCAGAGCTGGGTCAGAGCCCACAGCCAAAGTGGGGGAAATCGCCATCGGTCGGTGGCGGTGCAGTCCAGACCCAGGAGACAACAAATGGACACGACCCTCGTGCAGCGCATCGCCGCACACCCGTCGTACCGCGAGCTGAAGGCCCGACGCACCAGTTTCGGCTGGTGGCTGACGGCCGCGATGATGGTCGTGTACTACGGCTTCATCCTGCTCGTGGCCTTCAACAAGCCGCTGCTCGCCAGCCGTCTGGGCGAGGGCGTGATGACGCTCGGCATGCCCATCGGCCTGGGGGTGATCGTGTTCACCGTGGTCATCACGGCGCTGTATGTGCGCCGTGCCAACAGCGACTTCGACCGCCTGTCGGACGAGGTCGTGCAGGCCGTGGCCACCAGCGCCCCGGGCGCGAAGGGAGCGTCCAAGTGAGCGCACCCTTGATGACAGCAAAACTCCTCGTCGGCCTGACACTGGCTGCCGCTGCCGGCATCGTGCTGGCCGCCGGTGCCGACCTCGGCCAGGCCGAGAAGCAGGCCGTCAACTGGACGGCCATCGGCATGTTCGGTGCCTTCGTCGCCTTCACGCTGTGGATCACCAAGTGGGCGGCGGCCAAGACCAAGAGCGCCGCCGACTTCTACACCGGCGGTGGTGGCATCACCGGCTTCCAGAACGGCCTGGCGATCGCCGGTGACTACATGTCAGCGGCCTCGTTCCTGGGCATCAGCGCCGCGGTCATGGCCTCGGGCTTCGACGGGCTGATCTTCTCGATCGGCTTTCTGGTCGGCTGGCCGGTGGTCACGTTCCTGCTCGCCGAGCGGCTGCGCAACCTGGGCAAGTTCACCTTTGCCGACGTGGCGGCCTTCCGCTTCCAGCAGACGCCGGTGCGCATGTTCGCGGCCAGCGGCACGCTGGTGGTGGTGGCC
>JBIJAP010000199.1:0-6770 GCA_044345715.1 Rubrivivax sp. | reverse complement strand
CGGTGCCCACCGCCGCGAGCGCGGTCCCCGAGTCGGCCGTGTCGACGGGGGCGGTGCCAGCGCCGGGCGCCGGGGCCACGCTAGCGGCACCGAAGCCCGCCGACGCCAGGCCCGCGCCGCCGCAGGCGGCCAAGCCCGAGCCGGCGCCCGTGGGCCCGGGCCCGGCTTGCGGCGCGCGCATCGACGGCGTTCGCTTCTTCGTCTGCATGGAGCGGGAGTGCGGGACCCCGGCGTTTGCGTCGAACCCGGCCTGCTTGCCTTTCCGTCAGCAGTGAACCGTGCTGGGCCAACCCGGCGAGAGTCGCCAGGGTGACACCGCTTGCGGGAAAGGCTGGATGACGCGGCCGCAGCCAGCCGGTACACCTTCGGCATGCCTGCCGACACCCTGACGACCGTTCCCGCCGCCGCCCTTGCCCCGGGCGCGGACCCTCGCAAGCCCTTCTGGCCCGCTCGCTTGCCGCGCGAGCTGGAGGTGCCGGCCAACACGCTGTGGTTCAACCTCGAGGTCAGCGCGCACCGCTACCCCGACAAGGCGGCCTGCGTCTTCTTTGGCCGCACGCTCAGCTACCGCGAGCTGCACGCCCAGGCCGAGGCACTGGCCGGCTGGCTGCAGGCGCACGGCGTGGTGCGCGGCGAGCGCGTGCTGCTGTACCTGCAGAACTGCCCGCAGTTCCTGGTGGCGTTCTACGCCATCCAGCGCGCCGACGCGGTGGTCGTGCCGGTGAACCCCATGAACAAGGCCGACGAGCTCGGCCACTACATCACCGACCCGAAGGCCCGCGTCGCCATCACCAGCGCCGATCTGGCCGGCGCACTGGCCGAGGCCGATGCGCGCCTGGCGCCGGCCGACCGCCTGCGCCACATCGTCGCCACGCGCCTGTGCGACACCATGCCCGAGCGGCTGCCCGAGGGCGAGGAGCCCCCGGAAGCGATGCTCGCCTGGCTGCGCGCCGATCCGCCGCTGCCCGCTGGCGCCACGCGCTGGACCGAGGCCCTGGCCACGCGCCACCGTCCCGGCCCGCCGCAGGCCGAGCCCGACGACCTGGCCCTGCTGCCCTACACCTCGGGCACCACCGGCCTGCCCAAGGGCTGCATGCACAGCCACCGCACGCTGATGCCCAACGCCGTGGGCGGCGCGCTGTGGGGCTATGCCAGCGCCGAGACCTTGAGCCTGGCCGTGGTGCCCATGTTCCACATCACCGGCATGCTCTATGGCGTGATCTCGCCGGTGTTCCTGGGCAGCAGCGTGGTCATCATGCCGCGCTGGGACCGCGAGCTCGCCGGCCGCCTGATCAGCCGCCACCGGGTGACGCACTGGACCTGCATCCCGACGATGATCATCGACCTCTTCGGCAGCCCTCATTACCGCAGCTTTGACCTCACGAGCCTGCGCTACCTGTCGGGCGGCGGCGCGGCCATGCCGCAGGCCGTGGCCGAGCGGCTGCAGGCCGAGTTCGGCATCACCTTCGCCGAGGGCTACGGCCTGACCGAAACCGCCGCGCCCAGCCACGCCAACCCGCCCGAGCGCGCCAAGCTGCAATGCCTGGGCATGCCGATCTTCGGCGTCGACAGCCGTGTCGTCGACCCCAGCACGCTGGCCGAGCTGCCCGACGGCGAGGTCGGCGAGATCGTCACCCACGGGCCGATGGTCTTCAAGGGCTACTGGGGCCACCCCGAGGCCACCGCGGCGGCCTTCATGACGATCGACGGCAAGCCCTTTTTCCGCACCGGCGACCTCGGCCGGCGCGATGAAGAAGGCTATTTCTTCATCACCGATCGGCTCAAGCGGATGATCAACGCCAGCGGCTACAAGGTCTGGCCGAGCGAGGTGGAGCTGCTGCTGTTCAAGTGCCCGCTGGTGCAGGAGGCCTGCATCATCGCGTCGCGCGATGCCTACCGCGGCGAAACGGTGAAGGCCGTCATCGTGCTGCGTGCCGAGCACCGCGGCCATGCGCAGCCGGAAGACATCATCACCTGGGCGCGCGATCACATGGCGGCCTACAAGGTGCCGCGCTTGGTGGAGTTCGCCGACGCGCTGCCCAAGAGCGGCAGCGGCAAGGTGATGTGGCGGTTGCTGCAGGAGGCCGAGCTGGCGAAGCCGGCCTGAGCGTCAAGGACCGGGCAGCGCCGGCTCAGATACGGCTCAGCGCCAGCTGCAGCGCGCGCGCATCGTTGCTGGCGCGGTGGCGCACCAGGCCGAGTTCGGCGACGGCGGCGCGCCGCATGTCGTCGAGCCGGGCCAGGCGCGGCTCGTCGAGCAGCCGGGTCACCGACTCGAGCCGGAAGCGCGGCGCGCGGCCGGCTTCGTCGAACAGCAGCGCCAGCCAAGGGTAGTCGTGTGCCCAGCCGTCGCAGTAGACGGTCTGGCCGGCGAGATCGTCGTTGAGCTGGTCGGCGACTTCGGCGATGTCGCGGCCATGCTCCAGCAGGGTGGGCCGCAGGATGCCGTGCACGCGCTCGGCGGCGTCGTCCCAGTGCGTCCAATGCGAAAGCGGCTTCACTAGGGTGCAGCAGGTGCGGCCGTTGCCGAGCACGTAGCCGATCTCGATCGGGTAGCTGCGGGCGCCGAAGCCCGAGGCTTCGATGTCGATGATGGCGGGCACGTCGTGCATGGACTGGCCCGTATTGTCAGCCGCGGCTCGCGCGCCCGGCCGTGCGGGAATCACGACTCGCCGCGGGCCGGGGGCTGGCGGCGCGAGGCTGCTCGGCGCGCGGGACGGGCAGGGTCCAGTGCCACCGACATCATGGCCAGCACCGTTTCGCCATTGCGGGCCGCCACACCCGGCGACAGTGCCAGGTGTGCCATCACCGGCGACACGCCGACGCTGGCCACGCCATGCAGTGAAGCCCAGATGGCCAAGGCCTCGCGGTCGACCCGCTGCCGTGATCGGTTGCCATGCACACGGCGAAGCACCGAACGCAGCACGTCGAAGGCATGCAGTGCGGTGCGCACCAGTTCCGGATGCTGCGCCGGCTCGGGCCAGGGGGTGGCGAACATCAGCCGGTACTCCAGCGCATGCTGCGTGGCGTAGGCCAGGTAGCGGCGGCCCAGTTCGTGCAGCTCGGCGCGGGCGTCGTCGTGGCGCTGGCGGGCATCGAGCGACTCGGCGAAGTGCACGAAGCAGCGGCGGATGACCTCGGCCAGAAGATGGTCGCGGCTCGCATAGTGCTTGTACGGCGCCTGGTGCGACACGCCGAGCCGGCGCGCCACGTCGCGCAGGCTGAGCTGCTCGACGCCGTGTTCGGCAATGACCTCGTGCGCCGCTCGCACGCAGGCTTCCTTCAGGTCGGGGGCGGCAGGCATGCCCGAACTCTAGTGGGGCCCGCGCCATGGCCGCGAGGCTGTCGACGCTGGAACTGTCGGCGCCAAAGCGGCCGCCTGACTTCAAGCCGCAGGGCCGCCAGCCGATAAACCACGCGTGGCCCCTCGGCCGCGCACACCGAATCGATCGTGAAGCCCGCAAAACGACCTGACAACGAACCGACGCGGCTGGCGGCGTTGCAAGCGCTGGAAGTTCTCGACACTGATCCTGAACAGGAGCTCGATGCTCTGGTTCGGGTGGCTTCCGTCGTGTGTGGGGCACCGATTTCGCTGATCAGCCTGGTTGATGCCGACCGTCAGTGGTTCAAGGCCAACGTCGGCCTGGACGGCGCCACCGAGACGCCCAGGGACGTGGCCTTCTGCGCACATGCCATCCTCGGTGACGAGATCTTCGAGGTCACCGATGCGGCGCTTGATCCCCGCTTCGCCGACAACCCGCTGGTGACGGGCGGACCCCGCATCCGGTTCTACGCGGGCGCGCCGGTGCAGCTCAGCGACGGGCACCGGGTGGGCACCTTGTGCGTCATCGACCGTGCGCCCCGGCAACTGACCCCGACCCAGCGCGAAGTGCTGTCGGGCCTGGCCACGGCGGCCGCACAGGCCCTGGAGGGTCGCCACGCGATGCTGCGCACGCAGCAGCTCGCTGCCGAGCTGGCCGAGCAGCACGAGTTGCTGCGGGTGACGCTGGATGCCATCGGCGAAGCCGTGCTGACGACTGACGCGCAGGGCCTGGTCGCGTGGATGAACCCCGTCGCGGAACGGCTCACGGGGTGGACCAGCGGTGATGCCTGCGGCCAGCCGCTGGACGCGGTGTTTTCGATCATCGGCGAAGCCGATCGTCAGCCGGTGGTGCAGCTGGTGCAGAAGTGCCTTTCGAACGCACAGGCGAGCCACAGCGGGGCCCACATCGTTCTGGTGTCCCGGCAGGGCCAGGAGTTCGGCATCGAGTGCTCGGTGTCGCCCATGCTCCACGCCAACGGCGTCGTGCTCGGCGCCGTCACGGTGTTCCGCGACGTGACCGAACAGCGCCAGCTGCTGGGCAAGATCAGCTTTCAGGCCACGCACGATGCCTTGACGGGACTCGTCAACAGGACGGAGTTCGACAGCCGCCTCGCGCGCGCCCTGCGCACGGCCCGTGATGGGGGTGCCGAGCATTCGCTGATGTGCATCGACCTGGATCGCTTCAAGCTGGTCAACGACACCTGCGGGCACGCCGCGGGCGACAAGCTGCTGAAGCAGGTGGCCGACATGCTGCGCGAGGCGGTAAGGGGCAGCGACGTGGTCGCGAGGCTGGGCGGCGACGAGTTCGCCATCCTGCTCGAGAACTGCGCGGTGGACAAGGCGCAGAAGATCGGGCAGGCCCTGTGCGACCGGATGGACGACTTCCGGTTCGTTCACGGGGAGCAGCGCATGCGCATCGGCACCAGCATCGGCCTGGTCACGGTGCACGCGCAATGGGAGACGACTGCCGCCCTCCTGCAAGCCGCGGATGCCTCGTGCTACGCGGCCAAGCAGAGCGGGCGCAATCGCGTTCATCGCTGGCTGGACCACGATGCCCGGCTGCAGACCCGCAGCGGCGAGACCTGCTGGGCGCCGCGCATCGAGCAAGTTCTGGACGAGGATCGCTTTGCCCTTTACGCGCAGTGCATCGAGCCCTTGTCCGGTGCGCGCTTTGGCCTGCACGCCGAGGTGCTGCTGCGCATGCGGGGCGCCGACGGTCAGCTGATGCCGCCGGGAGCGTTCTTTCCGGCGGCCGAGCGCTACCAGCTAGCGCCTCGCATCGATCGCTGGGTGCTGAAGAACGCGCTCGACTGGTTGCGCCCCCGTGCGGCCTCGAAGCGTGTTCGGCAACTCAGCGTCAACCTGTCCGGGCAGTCGGTCGGCGACCCCGAGTTCCGCCGCTGGGTGGTCGAATGGCTGTCGGCCGCAGGCGAGGACTGCTGCCGAACCCTGTGTTTCGAGATCTCCGAGACGGCCGCGATCACCCACCTGGACGATGCGGCCGCGTTCATCGCCGGTGTGCGTGCCCTCGGCGTGCGCGTGGCGCTGGACGACTTCGGCGCCGGCACGTCATCGTTCGGCTATCTCAAGATGCTGCAGGTGGACTGTCTGAAGATCGACGGCCAGTTCATCCATGGGCTGATCGACCATCCCCTGGATGCCGCGGCGGTGCGCTGCTTCATCGACGTGGCGCGCGTCATGGGTATCGAAACGGTGGCCAAGTCCGTCGATCGGCCGGAGGTGCTGGCCTGTCTGCGCGAGATGGGTGTCGACTTCGCCCAGGGCTTCCTGCTGCATCGGCCTGCACCCATCGATGAACTGCTGCGGGCGCCGGGTGTGGCGTCGAGCGTGGCGTCTTTGGAGGCGGCCTGAAGGCCCCGAATCGCCAGCGGCGAGGGGCCGGAGCCGGCGCAATGGAACGTGGCGGGGTTGACACCGTCACCCCGGAGGG
This sequence comes from Rubrivivax sp., assembly GCA_044345715.1. Lineage (GTDB taxonomy): Bacteria > Pseudomonadota > Gammaproteobacteria > Burkholderiales > Burkholderiaceae_C > Rubrivivax. The sequence goes on along the minus strand of JBIJAP010000199.1, from coordinate 996 downwards.
TCCAGCATTCGCCCGTTGGTTGACAGTGTCAACACTTGACGCGATCGCGTGGCAGCAGAATGAACTCTCCGTCCTTCGACATCGGCCGCCGCCGTTGGCTCGGCAGCCTCACGCTGGCTGTGCCGGGCCTTTCAGGCTGTGCAGCGTTCGACTACCGCGCCGACGACGCGCCCGAGGCGCTGGCCGAGATGCGCCCGCTCCAGCCCGCACCGCGCCTGGCGCTGGTGCTGGGCAGCGGCGGGCCGCGCGGCTACGCGCACATCGGCGTGCTGCGCGTGCTCGAGGAAGCCGGCCTGAGGCCCGATCTCGTGGTCGGCAGCAGCGTCGGCTCCCTGATCGGGGTGTTCTGGGCCAGTGGCCTGGACGCGGCCGAGATCGACCGCCGCTCGATGCAAGGCGGGCCGCTCACGGTGTTCGACCCGAACCCGTTTGCCGACCGCGGCTGGATCCGCGGCCAGCGCCTGCAGGAGTACGTGAACGCCGGCCTTCAGGGCCGCCGTCTTGAAGATCTGCCGCGCCGCGCGCTGGTGGTGGCCACACGGCGCGACGACAAGACGCCGCGATTCTTTTTGCGCGGCAACGCCGGCGTGGCCGTGCGGGCCTCGAGCGCCATGCCGGGCATCATTTCGCCGGAGGGCATCGAGGGCGTGGAGTACGAAGACGGTGACGAGTCGCTGCCGCTGGCGGTGAGCGCCGCACGGGCCTGCGGCGCGCGCTTCGTGCTGGCCGTCGACGTGTCGGCGCGGCCCGGCACCACGCCGGCCGATGCCTCCGAGGCCCTGCGCGAACGCGACCGCCGTCGCCGCAGCCGCATCGAGCCCGAGGTGGCGCAGGCCGACTTCCTGATCCACCCCGATCTGCCCTACAACGCCGGACCGTTCCGCTCGTACTTCGAGGCGTCGCGCGAGCGCGGCGAGGCCGAGGCGCGCCAGCGACTGCCGGCGCTGCGGCTGGCGCTGCAGCAGGGGCTCAACGTGCCGGCGCAGGCCAGCGCGA
>JBIJAP010000007.1:0-22025 GCA_044345715.1 Rubrivivax sp. | reverse complement strand
GCCGACCACCTGAAGGCCGGGCTCCAGGCGCTGGCGGCCGAGGGCGGCGGCTCGTCGCAAGTGCCGTCGCGGCTGCGCTGGCTGCAGAGCCCGCCCGATGCCGCCAGCGGCGAGATCACCGACAAGGGCTACCTCAACCAGCGCATCGCGCTGTCGCGTCGGGCCGCCGACCTGGAACTGCTGTACGCCGCCACGCCGGCCGACGAGCGCACCGTGCTGCGCTGAACCTCCTGATGCACCCCAAGCCCATGAACCACACCCTGCCCCGTTTCGAACCCGTGCCGCCCGAGGGCGTGTTCGCCGCGCTCGGCCTGCTGCAGCTGGAGCGCAGCGGCCCGGTCTTCCACCTGCGCCTGAACCGCCCGGCCAAGCGCAACAGCGTCTCCGACGAGCTGCTGCTGCAGATCCACACCGTCGTGCTGAACCTGCCCAAGGACGTGCGTGTGCTCGTCATCAGTGGCGCGGGCGAGCACTTCTGCGCCGGCCTGGACCTCTCGGAAGTGAGCGAGCGCACCGTGGCCGAGGGCATGGTGCACTCGCGCGCCTGGCACGCCTGCTTCGACGCGCTGCAGTACGGGCCGGTGCCGGTGATCGCGGTGCTGCACGGCGCGGTCGTGGGCGGCGGGCTCGAGCTGGCTTCGTCGGCCCACCTGCGTGTGGCCGAGGACGGCACCTTCTACGCACTGCCCGAGGGCACGCGCGGCATCTTCGTCGGCGGTGGCGGCTCGGTGCGCATCAGCCGCCTGATGGGCACCTCGCGCATGACCGACATGATGCTCACCGGCCGCAGCTTCGACGCCGACGAGGGCCAGGCCTTCGGCCTGAGCAACTACCGCGTGGCCGCCGGCGCGGGCCTGGGCAAGGCGCTCGAACTGGGCCTGAAGATCGCGCAGAACGCGCCGCTGTCCAACTACGCCATCACGCAGGCGCTGCCGCGCATCGCCGACCTGCCGGCGGCCGACGGCCTGTTCGTCGAGAGCCTGATGTCGTCCATCGCGCAGGGCGACGAGGCCGCCAAGGAGCGCGTGCGCGCCTTCCTCGAGAAGCGGGCCGCCAAGGTGAGCCGGCCCACATGACGCCCGCCACCGAGCCCCGGGTGAACGTGCATCGCGTGCAGGTGCACTTCGGCGACTGCGACCCCGCCGGCATCGTGTTCTTCCCGAACTTCGCGCGCTGGATGGACCAGTCCTCGCTGGCCTTCTTCATGGCCGCGGGGCTGCCGCCCTGGCGCGAGCTCAGGGCCACGCGCGGCATCGTCGGCACGCCGGTGCTCGAGACGCACACCCGCTTCATCAACCCGGCCACCTACGGCGAAACGCTCGAGGTGCACACCAGCGTCACGGCCTGGGAGCGCAAGGTGTTCCGCCACCTGCACCGCGTGATGCGAGGCGATCTGCTGCTGTGCGAAGGCACCGAGGTGCGCGCCTTCGTCACCGCACACCCCGACGACCCGGCCCGCCTGAAGGCCATCGCGCCGCCCGAGGACATCGTGGCGCTGTGCCGCTGAACCGCTACCACCCCCACTCATCACCCCAGGAGACAACCCGATGAGCTTGACCCGCCGCCAGACACTCGCACTCGGCGCCCTCGCCGCCACCGGCCTTGCCGGGCGCGTATCCGCCCAAGCGCAGGCCCAGGCCTTCGAGCAGCCGAAGTTCCTCTACGGCTTTCCGGCCGGCAGCGCGGGCGACATCGTCTGCCGCCGCGTCGCCGAGCGCGTGGCCGGCACGCCCTACGCGAAGAACGCCGCCATCGTCGAGAACAAGCCCGGTGCCGGCGGCCGCATCGCGCTGGACACGCTGAAGACCTCGGCCACCGACGGCTCGGTGCTCTGCATGGGCCCGTACAGCACGGTGTCGATCTACCCGCACGTCTACCGCAAGCTGAGCTACGACCCGACGGTGGACTTCCAGCCCGTCTCGACCACGGCCATCATCCACCACGGCTTTGCCGTCGGCCCCGTGGTGCCGGAGAGTGTGAAGGACGTGAAGGGTTTCATCGCCTGGGCCAAGGCCAACCCCGACAAGGCCAACTACGGCAGCCCGGCCGCCGGCAGCACGCCGCACTTCCTGGGCGCGCTGCTCGGGCTGAGCCAGAACTTCGAGTTCAAGCACATCCCCTACCGCGGCAGCGTGCCGGGCATCACCGACGTCGTCGGCGGCCAGGTGGCGAGCATGTTCACGCCCGGCGGCGACTTCCTGGCCAACCACCGCGCCGGCAAGCTGCGCATCCTGGCCTTCTCGGGCCGGACGCGCCTGCCCTTCGCGCAGGACGTGGCCACCTTTGCCGAGCAGGGCTTCGGCGAACTGACCACGGAAGAGTGGTTCGGCTTCCACGCCCCGGCGAAGACGCCGATGAACGTGGTGCAGTCCGCCAACGCGGCCATCAACACGGCGCTGCGCGACCGCTCGGTGATCGACGGCATCGGCGTCGTCGGCCTCATCGCGCAAGGCAGCACCATCGACGAGATGGCGCGCAGCCAGCGCGCCGAGCTCGAGCGCTGGGGGCCGCTGGTCAAGCGCATCGGGTTCACGGCCGACAGCTGACTGCTGCGGGCAGCCCCTTCGACAAGCTCAGCCCGAACGGGTGGGGTGCACCCCGTTCGCGCTGAGCCCGTCGAAGCGCCCGCGCGCTACTGCGCCGTCCAGCCCCCGTCCACCGCCCACGCCACGCCGCGCACGTTGTCGGCGGCGGCGCTGCACAGGAACACCGCCAGTTCGCCCAGCTGCTCGGGCGTGGTGAACTGCAGCGAAGGCTGCTTTTCGCCGAGCAGGGCCACGCGGGCTTCGTCGCCGCTCAAGCCGTCGCGCAGCGCGCGCGCATCGATCTGTTTCTGCACCAGCGGCGTCAGCACCCAGCCCGGGCAGATGGCGTTTGCGGTCACGCCGGTGGTGGCCAGCTCCAGCGCGCAGGCCTTGGTGAGGCCGACGATGCCGTGCTTGGCCGCCACGTAGGCGCTCTTGCCGGCGCTGGCCACCAGGCCGTGCGCGCTGGCGATGTTGATGATGCGGCCCCAGTTCTTGGCGCGCATGGCCGGGATGGCCAGGCGGCTGGTGTGGAAGGCGCTGGTCAGGTTGATGGCGATGATCGCGTCCCAGCGCTCGGCCGGGAAGTCCTCGACGTTCGCCACGTGCTGGATGCCGGCGTTGTTGACGAGGATGTCGACACCCCCCGCCTGCGCAGCCGCGAAGGCCAACATCGCCTCGATCTCGGCCGGCTTGCTCATGTCGGCGCCGTGGTAGTGCACCGGCACGCCGAGTGCAGCAACCTGGGCCTTCGCGCCTTCGACATCGCCGAAGCCGTTGAGCACGATGCCCGCGCCTTGCTTGGCCAGCGCCAGCGCCAGCCCCAAGCCGATGCCGCTGGTGCTGCCGGTGACGAGGGCGGTCTTGCCTTTGAGGCTCATCGGGAATCTCCGTGACAGTGGGTTCGCGCTGATTGTTTCACCGCGGGGCTGACGCCCAGCTTGACGAAGCCGCCGACAAGAAACGATACGCAGCGATACCGCGCCGAAAGGACGCCGCGGCCAGCGATGCCGACCATGGGCACACCTTCAACCCACCCCAAGGAACACCCCATGAAGACCTGGATCAAGCGCACTCTCATCGGCCTGGCCGCCACCGCCACGCTGCTCGGCGGCTTTGCCGCCTTCGCCCACCGCCACGACAGCATGCGCTTCGGCTGGCGCGCCATCACGCCCGCCGAGGCCGCGCCGCTGCAGGGGCGGATGATCGAACGCGCCGCCCGCAAGCTCGATCTCGACGCCGCGCAGCAGGCCCAGCTCGGCGCCCTGACCGAGCGCCTGCGCGAAACCCGCAACGCGATCGTCGCCACCAGCGCCGACCCGCGCGAGGAGCTGCAGGCCGCCCTCGCCGGCCCCCGCCTCGACCGCGGCCGCATCAACACCCTGGTGCAAGCGCAGCTGGCCACGGCCGGCGCACAGAGCCCGGCGCTCATCAACGCCGCGGGCGATTTCTACGACGGCCTGCGCCCGGCGCAACAGGCCGAGCTGCGCGAGATGCTGCAGAAGGGCCGCGAGCGGCGCGAAGGCCGTGAAGGCCGCGGCAAGGACTGACCCAGCAAACCGTAGCATCGCAAGATGACCGCCCCGCCCGCGACCCGCCGGCTGCTGCTCGTCGACGACGACGAGGCGCTCGGCCCGCCGCTGGCGGCCTTCTTCCGCCGCCACGGCATCGAGATGCAGCAGGCCACGCGCCCCAGCGACGCGCTGGCGCTGCTGCGCGCACCGGGCGTGAAGGGCGGCTTCGACGCCGCGCTGCTGGACGTGATGCTGCCCGAGATGGACGGCTTCGAGCTCTGCCGGCAACTGCGCCGCGAGCCGCCGCCGCTGGCCACTCTGCCGCTGGTGATGCTCACCGCGCGCGGCGACGTGATGGACCGCGTCGTCGGCCTGGAGCTGGGTGCCGACGACTACCTGCCCAAGCCCTTCGAGCCACGCGAGCTGCTGGCGCGCCTGCAGACGGTGTGGCGGCGCACCACCGCCCTGCCCACGGCCCCGGCGGCCAGCGCCGCCGCTGACACCCCTGCGCCGCTGCGTTTCGAGCGGCTGGAGATCGACCTCGCGCGGCGCAGCGTCACGGCCGAAGGCCGCGTGGTCGAGCTCACCGGCACCGAGTTCGAACTGCTCGTGCTGCTGGCGGCCACGCCCGGCCGCGTGTTCAGCCGCGACGACATCCTCGCGCGGCTGCGCGGCCACGCGGCCGAGGACATCCACAGCCGCGCCGTCGACATCCTCGTCAGCCGGCTGCGCCGCAAGCTCGAGCCGCTGGACCTGATCCACACCCTGCGCAACGCCGGCTACCTGTTTGCCGGCGTGCGCGTGTAGGCGCCACCCGCCGATGACGCCCGCCACCCGCCTGCGCGCGGCCGTGCACCGCTTTCGCCACAGCCTGAAGTCGCGGCTGCTGGCCTTGTTCCTGCTGCTGGCGCTGGCCATGGGCGTGCTGCTGCTGGGCACGCTGCGGCAGGCGCTGCAGGGCGGCTGGCAGAGCTACGCGCAGCCGCTGGTGGCCGACTACGTCGACAAGCTGGCGGCCGAGATCGGCACGCCGCCCGATGTGGTTAAGGCGCAGGCGATCGTGGCGCGGCTGCCGGTGACGGTGCGCATCGAAGGGTCGCTGGTGCGCTTCGACAGCCACCCGGAGCGGTACCGAAAGGATGAACGCCAAGCCGACGACAGCGACGATGCTGAGCACGGCCCGCGCAGTTGGGGCCTCACGCGCACGCTGGCCGATGGCCACGTGCTGCGCTTCGGCCTCGTGGCGCCGCCTGACGAGCAGCGCCCGCGCCGGCTGAGATGGTCCGCGTTCACCGCGCTGCTCGTCATCACCGCGCTGGCTTACCTGGCCGTGCGCCACTTGCTCAGGCCGCTCGACGCCATCGGCGCCGGTGTCGCGGCCTACACCGAAGGCCGGTTTGCGCAGCCGATCGCGCAGTTTGCGCCGAAGGGCCGGCTGCGCGACGACGAGCTCGGCGCGCTGGCCACGCGCATCGACGGCATGGCCGGCAGCCTGGCCGGCATGCTGGAAGCCAAGCGCACGCTGCTGCTGGCCATCAGCCACGAGCTGCGCAGCCCGCTCACGCGCGCCCGCATCAACGCCGAGCTGCTGGATGAGACCCCCGAGCGCGAGGCGCTGCTGCGCGACCTGGCCGAGATGCGCGACCTCGTGGCCACGCTGCTGGAGAGCGAGCGCCTGCAGCAGGGCCACGCTGCACTGCAGGCGGCGCCGCTGGACCTGACGGCGCTGCTGCGCACACTGGCCGCCGATGAGGGCCTGGCGCTCGACCTCGGCGTCGAGCCCGCGCTCACCGCGCTCGACGAGACGCGGGTGAAGCTGATGCTCCGCAACCTGGTCACCAACGCACGCCGGCATGCCGTGGGCTCGTCGGCGCCGCCGGTGCTGTTCTTGCGCCCCGAGCCCGACGGCCGCTGGGCCCTGGGCCTGCGCGACCACGGCGCGGGCGTGCCACAAGACCAGCTGGCGCGTCTGGGCGAGCCCTTCCACCGCCCCGATGCCGCGCGCACGCGCAGTGCCGGCGGCGTGGGCCTGGGCCTGCACCTGTGTCGCCAGGTGGCGCAGGCGCACGGCGGCGAACTGCGCATCCGCAACGCGCAGCCTGGGCTCGAGGTGGCGATGGTGTGGCGGCCGGCCGGCGCGGGCTGATCAACCGCCGCGGCGCAGCCAGGCCTGGCGCAGACGCGCCACCAGCTCGTCGACATTCAAGGCCTGCGACGGGCTCTGCGCGGCGTCGATCAGGCGCGCCATCAAGGCGTCGACCACCCGGTCGCTCTCCCAGCGTGTGCCCACCAGATAGCGGGCCTGCGGCTGCGCCGCGTTGAGGGCCTGCAACACCACCCCGGCCACCGCGGCCGGCGCGGCGTGGCGGCGGTTCGTGGCCGACTCGGGCGCGGCCGGGTCGGCCGGCTGCGGCGCGCGGATCGACGCTGCCACGGCAGCGGCCAGCGTGTCGAAGGGCGGCGGCGTGGCCGCCAGCCGTGCCAGGTTGCCCGCGCGCCCGTTGTCGCCGATGTCGGTGGCCACCGCGCCGGGCTGCACGATGCTCACCGCCACGCCGTGCGGCGCCAGCTCCTGCCGCAGGCACTCGGCGTAGGCCTCCAGCGCATGCTTGCTCATCGTGTACGGGCCCATCGTCGGCGACGTGATGCTGCCGCCCATCGAGCCGATGCAGACGATGCGGCCCTGCGCCGCCTGCAGCGCCGGCAGCAGGGCGTTCGTCAGCCGGTGCGGACCGAAGACGTTGGTGTCGAACAGCGCCAGCAGGTCGTCGTCGGGCCAGCCCGCCAAGGGCGCGATGCCGCCAATGCCGGCGTTGTGCACGAGGCCGGCCAGGCCTTGCCCCGTTGCCTGTCGATGTGCCTGCACGGCTGCCGCGGCAGCCTGCACCTGGGCGGGCTCGCGCACGTCCAGCCGCAGCGGCCAGGCGCCGAGCCCGGCCAGTTGCTGCAGATGCGATTCGCGGCGCGCGCCGGCCCACACCGGCCGCCCGGCCGCACGCAGCGCCTGCACGATGGCCAGGCCGATGCCGCTGCCAGCGCCGGTGACGAGCACCGGCTCGGTCATGGCCGCTGGCGTGCCGGCACCCGCCTTTCCAGCGGCATGGGCTCGAACGCGCCGATGAGCCGGCAGCTGGCGTCGCAGGCCGCGGCCATCGAGGCTGATGTCGGCTTCGGGCCGCCCTGGCTCCAGGCCAGCAGCTGCTGCACCGCCGCCACGTACAGCGCGTCGGCCAGGTAGCTGTGCTCGGCATGCTCGGTGTAGACCTGCACCAGCCGCTCGCCGCTGCCGCCGCGCTGCATCACGCCGCGGAAGTGGTGCTGCAGCTCGACAAAGGCCACGGGGTCGTTCACCGCATGCAGGCTCAGCACGGGCACGCCGATGCGGCCTTCGGGGTCGGTATCGGCACCAAAGACGCGCACCGCCGCGGCATCGGCGGCGTAGCGCGGCACCTGGGCGTTGATCTCGCGGTCCAGGGCCTCGTCGCCGCTGCCGGCGTACACCGCGCCGATGTTGCCGAACACGGGCTTGCCGCCGTTGCGCGTGGCGATCTCGCGGAAGTGGAAGGTGCCCCAGTTGAGATGGCCCTGCACGCTGGTCTCGGGCACGCGCACGAGCGCGGCGATGGCCTTGAGCTTGCGCGCCTGCTCGGGCGTGCGCTGGGCGGCCGGCAGGCCGAGGCCCAGGCATTCGCGCGTGCGCAGCGCCAGATCGGCCTGCGTCATCGTGCTGCCTTCGGGCAGGCCCATCCACAGCGGGTACGCCGGCTCGTCGGGCCGCGGGTGGTTGCGGCACAGGTGCTGGTAGATCACGCGCAGGTCGAGCCGGAAGTCGTAGCTGCGCGTGCCGCCGCCAAGCACGCCGCTGGTCAGCAGCACGGCGTCGTAGGGGCGGGCTCGCGGCGTGCCCGGGTACATCTCAGCGCCCTTGGCGGCCACGCTGGCGCCCCAGCTCTGGCCGTGCAGCACGGTGTGGCGCGGCTTGGCCACGTGCTGGCTGAACATGAGCCGCAGCCGCTCGGTGTCTTCGGCGGCAGCACGCACGGCCACGCCGCCCTGGCGGAAGGTGCTGCCCGCCCAGGCGTGGCCGGCCTTCACCATGACGGCCCAGCGCTTGAGGTCTTCCACCGCGCGCTCGGGCCGCGGCTCGCCAAGCAGCGGGCCGCCGTGGGCGTGCAGCACGAGCACGCCGCTCCAGTTGGCCGGCATGGCGATCAGCACATGCGCGCCGGCGCTGTCGCGGCCGCCCAGGCAGCGCGTGCCGGCGGGCAGCTCGGCCGGGCAGGCCATGGCCTGCGGCGCGGCTTCGGGTGCTGCGGGTGGCTCGGCAGGCTGCGTGGCGCAGCCGGCCAGCAGCAGCGCCGGCAGCAGCCCGGCGGCCAGCGCCTTGATGCGCCGCAGCGCCACCGCGTTGAGCGGCCAGGGCCGCGGCTCGAACACGTTGCTGCTCGTGGGGTTGGTCATGGGGTAGGTCGCGAACATCGCTGCGGTCACGTCGTGCACGTTCAATCCGTTATAGCCCATCACCGGATCGATACGAGTGCTTCACAGGCTATCAGCCGCGGTCGGCGCCGCGCCAGCGCGACAGCATCAGCGCGTTGCTGACCACGAACACACTGCTCAACGCCATCGCGCCACCGGCGATCACCGGGCTCAGGTAGCCCAGCGCCGCGGCCGGTATGCCGATGGCATTGAAGGCAAACGCCCAGAACAGGTTCTGGCGGATCTTGGCGTGCGTGCGGCGGCTGATGTCGAGCGCGTCGGCCACCGAGCGCGGGTCGCCGCGCAGCAGGGTGATGCCGGCGGCGTGCAGCGCCACATCACTGCCGGCCATGCCACCGTCAGCCGGGGCCATGGCAATGCCGACATCGGCCGCCGCTAGCGCCGGCGCGTCGTTGACGCCGTCGCCCACCATCGCCACCGCGCGGCCGGCGTCGAGCCCCTCGCGCAGCGTGCCCACGAGCCGTGCCTTGTCGGCCGGCAACACCTCGGCATGGACCTCGGTGATGCCGAGCTCGGCCGCCAGATGGCGGGCCGCGCCGGCGTTGTCGCCCGAGATCAGCACCGAGCGCACACCCTGCGTCGCCAGCGTGGCGATGGCCTCGGCAGCACCGGCCTTGGCGCGGTCGCCGAAGGCCAGCCAGCCGGCCAGCTGCAGCACGCCGGCGTCATCGGCCCGGGCCAGGTAGGACACGCTGCGCCCTTCTGCCTGCTGGGCGGCCACTGCCGCCTGCCCGGGCTGCAGATCGACGCCCAGCGAGCCCATCCACGGCGCGCTGCCCAGGCAGGCCCTGCGGCCGTCGATGTGGCCCTCGACGCCCTTGCCGGCGACGATCTTCACCGCCGTGGCGCCAGGCAGCGGCAGGCCGGCGGCGGCGTCTTGCAGCGCGCGCGCCAGCGGGTGGTTGCTTGCTGCCTGCAGCGCGGCGGCCGCGGCACGCAAGGCCTCGTCGGACGGCGCCGCGGCGCCCGCTACGACACCCTGCGCCACCACGCGCGGGCGGCCTTCGGTCAGCGTGCCGGTCTTGTCCCAGGCCACCACCTGCACGGCGTGCGCGCGCTCCAGCGCCTCAGCGTCCTTCACGAGCACACCGCGCCGCGCCGCCACGCCGGTGCCGGCCATGATGGCCGCCGGCGTGGCCAGGCCCAGCGCGCAGGGGCACGCAATCACGAGCACGGCCACGGCGTTGAGCACGCCCGCCGTCCAGTCGCCGGTGCCCAGGCCCCAGCCCAGCAACGCCAGCAGCGCCACCCCCACCACCACGGGCACGAAGACGGCGCTGACGCGGTCCACCAGACGCTGGATCGGCGCCTTGCGGCCCTGGGCCGTTTCCACCAGCCGCACGATGCGCGCCAACAGGCCCTCGGCGCCCAGCGCCGTGGCGCGCACCTGCAGCAGGCCCTCGCCGTTGAGGCTGCCGCCGGTGACGCGGTCGCCCACGCTGCGCGGTACCGGCAGGCTCTCGCCGGTGAGCATGCTCTCGTCGACGGCGCTCGAGCCCTCGGTCACCACGCCATCGGCGGGCAGGCGCTCGCCGGCGCGCACCAGCAGCAGGTCGCCGCGCACGAGCTCGGCCACGGGCACGGTGAACTCGGCGCCCTTGCGCAGCACGCGGGCGGTGTCGGGTCGCAGCGCGCGCAGGGCCTGGATGGCGGCGGTGGTCTGGTTGCGCGCGCGCGCCTCCAGCCACTTGCCCAGCAGCACCAGCGTGATGACGACGGCCGAGCTCTCGAAGTACAGCGTGTGCTCGTCGCCCACCACCAGCCACTGCCACAGGCTCAGGCCGTAGGCGGCGCTGGTGCCCATGCTCACCAGCAGGTCCATGTTGCCGGTGCCGGCGCGCAGGGCACCCCATCCGGCGCGGTAGAAGCGCGCGCCGAGCACAAACTGCACCGGCGTGGCCAGCATCCACTGCCACAGTGCCGGGGGCATGGCGGCGTGCATGGCGCCGGCACCGGCACCCTCACCGGCAAACGGCAGCAGCAGCATCGGCCCGATCAGCGGGGCCGACAGCAACGCGGCGATCAGCACACGCGCGCCCTCGCCCAGCCGTGCGCTTGGCGCGGGGGCGGCGCCGTCGTCGCTGGCCTTGGTGGCCTGGTAGCCCGCCGCCACCACGGCCGCCACCAGCGTGGCGATCTGCGCGGCCTCGTCGCCGCGGCCGCGCAAACGCACCTGCGCCGTCTCGGTGGCCAGGTTCACGCTGGCCTCCACCACGCCCGGCACCTGGGCCAGCGCCTTTTCGACACGGCCCACGCAGCTGGCGCAGGTCATGCCCTGCACGGCCAGTGTCAGCAGCCGCGTCGGCGCCGCGTAGCCGGCGCGCTCGATGGCGTGCTCCAGCGCCGTGGCATCGAAGCCAGCGGCCGGCCACACCGACAGCGTCTCGGTGGCCAGGTTCACCTGCGCATCCGCCACGCCGGGCAGCGCACGCGCGGCCTTTTCGACCCGCGCCGTGCACGAGGCGCAGCTCATGCCCTCGATGGGCCAGTCTTGCGCCAGCTCAGCAGGCAGGGTCAGGGTCGGTGGCACAGTGGCGGCATTGTCCTCCTCCCCTTCCCTTGTTCACTCTCTGGCCCTGCTGCCTTGTCGCCATGACCCACGACTTCACGATTCCGCAGCTCAGCTGCGGCCACTGCGTGCGCGCCGTCACCGAGGCCGTTCACGCGGCCGACCCCGCAGCCCAGGTGCAGGCCGACCCGGCCACCAAGCAGGTGGCGGTGGACTCCACGCTGCCGCGCGAGGCCCTCGCCGCGCTGCTGGCCGAGGCCGGGTACGCACCAGCCTGAGTTCACCGACCTGAACGCCCTGGCGCAACGCCGATGCCCCATGGGCGCTCGCCCTGCGGGCCCGTCGCTACACTTCGCGCCCCCATGCCTGACGCCTCTGCCGCCCCCGACGCGCCCGCCGACACCGGCCCCGAGCGCGCCGTGCACATCACCGACCTCGAAGCCGCTATCAACTGGTGGCGCGAGCGCTCGCCGTCGCCCGACGGCATCAGCGCCTGCCCCGAGGTGCGCGCGCTGGCCGAGGTGTATGCGCTGATGGTCTGGCACCGCGAGACGCTGGCCGACGAACGCACGATGCCGAAGAAGGCGCAAGCCGCCTGGCTGGCCTGGTACGCCACCACGCCCGACGCACCCTGCATCGCCATCTGCTCCACGAGCCAGGGCGACGAGGTCTGCAAGGGCTGCGGCCGCAGTTTCGGCGAGGTGCAGCACTGGCCGGCCTTCACGCCCGGGCAGAAGCGCAGCGTCTGGCGCCGCATCACGCAGGAGGCCACGGCCTGGCGCTTCAACCGCTACGCCGAGCGCGCCCGCGCCGCCAGCGGCGAAGACCACCCCGACCCGATGCGCTTTTCGGCGCCATCGTCGCCCGCCTGAGTAGCCCGGCTTGAGCACAGCCCCGACAGGCTGGCGCGACAGCGCGCGCCGCATCGCGCCGCTGGCCTGGCCGGTGTTCGTGGGCCAGGTGTCGGTGCTGGCCTTCGGCACCATCGACACCGTGTTCGTGGCCCGCTTCGCTTCGGGCGACCTGGCCGCGCTGGCGGTGGGTGCGGCGGCCTACATCACGGTGTTCATCGGCTTCATGGGCGTGCTGGTGGCGCTATCGCCCATCGTCGGCCAGCTGCAGGGCGCCGGTAAACAGGCCGAGGCCGGCCAGCAGCTGCACCAGGCGCTTTGGGTGGCGCTGGGCCTGGCCGCCGTGGGCTGCACGCTGCTGGCGTTTCCAGAGCCCTTCCTGGCCCTGGCGCAGACCTCGCCCGAGGTCGAAGAGCGCGTGCGCGGCTACCTGATGGCGCTGGCCTTCTCCTTGCCGGCCTCGCTGTTGTTCACGCTGTTCCGCGCCTTCAACACCGCGGTGTCGCGGCCCAAGGTGGTGATGGCCATCCAGCTCGGCGGCCTGGCCGCCAAGGTGCCGCTGTCGGCGATGCTGGTGTTCGGCGTGCCGGCGCTGGGCCTGCCACCAATGGGCGTGGTGGGCTGCGGCATCGCCACCGCGCTGGCGATGTGGGCGCAGGTGCTGCTGGCCTGGCGCGTGATGCGGCGCGACGCCTTCTACACGCCGTACCAGATCTGGGGCCGCGGGCTGGACCGGCCGGCGCGCGCGCCGCTGGTGGCGCAGTTGAAGCTCGGCGTGCCGCTGGGCGCGTCGATCCTGGTCGAGGTGACGGGCTTCGCCTTCATGGCTCTTTTCATCGCGCGGCTGGGCACCACGGCGGTGGCCGGGCACCAGCTGGCCGTCAACCTGGTGAGCCTGATGTTCATGGTGCCGCTGGCCATCGGCAACGCCGGCAGCACGCTGGTGGCGCAGGCCATCGGCGCTGGCCGCCACCACGAGGCCGCGCGGCTGGGCTGGCATTCGTTGCTCATCGGCCTGGTCATCGCCACCTTGATGGGGCTGGCGGTGTTCGTGCTGCGCCGGCCGGTGCTGGGCCTGTACACGGGCGACGCCGCGGTGCTGGCCGCGGCCTTGCCGCTGGTGGCCTGGCTGGCCGTGTTCCACACCGCCGACGCCGCGCAGACCATCGCCGCCTTCGTGCTGCGCGCCTACAAGATCACGCTCGTGTCGGTGCTCATCTACGTCGCCGCCCTGTGGGGCGTGGGCCTGGGCGGCGGCTACTGGCTGGCCTTCAATGTGGGCGGGCTCACGCCGGCCGCGCTGCGTGGGGCGCCGGGCTACTGGTTCGCGTCCACCGCGGGGCTGGTGGTGGCCGGCGTGGCACTCACGGCCGTGCTGGCCGTGGTTCTCAAGCGGAGGCGGGCTTCGGCGCCGGCAGGCTGATGACGAAGCGGCTGCCGCCGCCTTCGCGGGCCTCGCAGCGGACCCGGCCGCCGTGGCGCTCGGCGATCTGGCGCACCAGCGCCAGCCCGAGGCCGACGCCGCCTTCGCGTTCGGCATGCCCGGGCAGGCGGAAGAAGGGCTCGAAGATGCGCTCGCGCCAGGCTTCGGGCACGCCGGGGCCGCGGTCGGCCACGGCCAGGTCCACGCCGCCGTCGGCGCGGCGCGCCACCTGCACCTCCACGCCCTCGCCGGCATAGCGGCGCGCGTTCTCGAGCAGGTTGCGCACGGCGCGGCGCAGCAGCCGTTCGTCACCCGGCTGCACCACGTCGTCGCCCGCGGCGCTGGCGCCCACGCGCGCGGCCTCTTCGGCGGCTATGGCGAGCAGCGCCACGGGCTGCGAGGTGTCGAGCGTGGCGCTTGCGTCGAGCCGGCTGGCCAGCAGCACTTCTTCGACGAGCGCATCGAGCTCGCCGATGTTGGTGTGGATCTCGTGCTTCAGGCGCGCGCGCATCTCGGGTGAGGCGTCGTCGAGCATGGCCATCGCCATCTTCAGCCGCGCCAGCGGGCTGCGCAGCTCGTGGCTGGCGTTGGCCAGCAGGTTCTGGTGCGAGCGCAGCAGCGCCTCGATGCGGCCAGCCGCGCGGTTGAAACTGACCGCCACCGCCGCGACCTCGTCGCGCCCGCCCTCGTCGACGCGCTGGTGCAGCGCGCCGGCGCCGAAGGCCTCGACGCCGGCCTTCAGCGCCTCGAGCCGGCGCGTGAGGCGCCGCACCACCGGCCAAGCGCCCGCCGCCACGGCGGCAAACAGCACCGCCAGCAGCACCACCAGCCCGACGCCATCGGGCCAGGGCCCCCGCACGCCCGGCAGCCAACCGGGTGGCGGCGACGCGCCCATCGACCCGCGCAGGCCAGGCGCCATCCCACGCGGGCCGGCTGCGCGTGGCGCCCACAAGGTGCGGCCGTCGTCGAGCTTGATGGCCCGCAGCCGCTCGCGCGCCGCGGGTTCGTCGAGCCGCCGTCGCACGAAGGAGTCGGTGGTGGCGATGCGGCTGCCGTCGGCGGCGTCCATGGCCAGCGGCACACTCAACCGGATCGACCACTCCAGCAGCCCCTGGGTCTGCTCGGCCTGGGTCGCGCTGGCCGGTGGCAGCGTGGACTGCAGCAGGTCGGCCCAGGCCGCGACGCGCTCCTGCACCACGCGCTCGTTGCGCTCGCGCTGCTCCTCGAGGTGGCGCTGCACCAGCCAGCCCGAGACCAGCGCAAACAGCGCCAGCGAGGCCACCACGGTGAGCCAGATGCGGAGGTACAGCGAGCGCATGGGAATCGACAAGCGAAGCCGCCGCTCTTAGCGCGCCAGGGCCGCGCGGCTCACGCCTCGTCCTGCTTGCGCACGAACAGGTAGCCCGCGCCGCGCACGGTGAGCACGCGCCGCGGGTTCTTGGCGTCGTCTTCGATGACGGCGCGGATGCGCGAGATGTGCACGTCGATGCTGCGGTCGAAGGCTTCGAGCGGGTGGCCCTTCAGCGCGTCCATGATCTGGTCGCGGCTGAGCACGCGGCCGGCGGCCTTGGCCAGCACGGTGAGCAGCTCGAACTGGTGGCTTGTCAGGTCGCAGGGCTCGCCGCCCAGGCGCGCCAGGCGCGCGCCGAGGTCGACCTCGAGGCGGCCGAAGCGCAGCACCTCGTCTGCGCCCGGCTCGGGCGCAGCGCGGCGCAGCAGCGCCTTCACGCGCGCCAGCAGCTCGCGCGACTCGAAGGGCTTGCCGAGATAGTCGTCGGCGCCGAGCTCGAGGCCGACGATGCGGTCCAGCGGCTCGCCGCGTGCCGTGAGCATGAGCAGCGGCAGGCGGCGTGTGCGGCGCTCGGCGCGCAGCTCGCGGGTGAAGTCCAGGCCGTCGCCGTCGGGCAGCATCAGGTCGAGCACGAGGGCGTCGTAGCTGCCTTGCTTCAGGCGGTCGCGGCCGGCGGCCAGCGAGCCGGCGGTGTCGACCTCGAAGCCGTTGCTGCGCAGGTAGCCGCCCACCATGTCGGCCAGGCGCAGGTCGTCGTCGATCAGCAGCAGTCGGGGCGTCGTCACTTTCTTGAACTCTGTCGGGCTGGGTTGGCAAAAAGCCCCGGCGCGCAAGCACCGGGGCATGAAGGGCGGGGAATGCCCCGACCCGTCCGAGGAACCAACGATAGCGGCTGCCGCAGGGACAGCGCGGCTTCAGCTCTGCGGGCGCTGCGACTGACGCTCCTGGCGGGGGCGCTCCTTCATCGTGCGGCGCTGCGCCATGCGCTCAGCCATCTGCTTGCGCTGCTCGGGCGTGAGCACGCGGCTCACGTCGAGCATGAGCTGCGTCATGCGCTTGCTGGCGGTGTCGTGCTGGGCCAGCATCTGCTGGCGCAGGGTTTCAGCCGCACGCGCATCGACATTGGGTTCGGCAAACAGCTTGGCAGCCTGATCGCTCAGCGCGCGGCCCGACTCGCGCTGGGCCTGCATGTCGCTCTTCGCCGCCTCCATCAGCTGGCGGATCTGCGTGCGCTGTTCGGGGGTGGCGTTGACGCCTTCGAGCATGCGCTCGGCCATCTTCGGGTTGCCCATCATGCCGCCGCCATGCATGCCGGCATGCTGCATGCCGCCGTGGCCGCCGGGCATGGCCATCGCGGTTGGCGACAAGGTCGCCGCCACCACCACGATGGCGGTGGCCACGAAGGCGCCGAGCGCGCGGCTCGTGGCGGGATGGGTCTTCAAGGACGTGCTGCGAGGGGCGGTGTGGCGGTTCATCAGGGGCTCCGGCGCCGGTGGGCGCGAGTGGTTGGAGAGCTCACTGTGCGCCGCGCGCTTGTCGGCCCTGTTGGGCGAGGGTAAAGATGTGTTCGCGCTGGAGTCTGGCTCAGCCCGGCTCAGCGGCCGGGCGCCGCCGGCACGATGCGCAACAGCCGCCGCTGCAGCTGGAAGGCCGGGTCGGCGCTGCGCAGGTCCAGGCGCAGCAGCAGGCCGCTGGCACGGTCGATCACGAGGGCGCCTTCGAGCCGCGTGCTGGCGTCGCCCCGCTGCGCGTCGCCGAAGAGCTCGACGACGGCGACATCGAAGCGCCGGCCGCCCACCACCTGCGGCCCCGTGGCCAGCACCTGGCCGCGCAGCCGGGCGCGCAGCAGCGGGTCGCCGGCGATCAGCATGTCACCGGCGGTGAGGGCCCCGAGTTCGAGCTCCGGCCGCAGCAGCCGCGGCCAGAGCAGCGCGCCGGGCGGCGCGGCAACGACGTTGCCCGCCGGATCGGTGCGCCAGCTGCCACCGGCGGCGCTGCGCAGTTCGCTGTCGCCGCGGCGCAGCGCCGCCAGCGTGAGCACCAGTTCGGTGGGCTCGCGCCGTGCATCGACGCGGTCTTCGTAGACGAGCTGCTCGCCCAGCGCCACCTTCAGTGCCGCCACGCGCGAGGCCGGCAGCTCGGGCCCCGCCACCGGGCACTGCTTTCCGCGGGCGGCCACCACCAGCGCCTCATAGCGGCCCTTCAGGCGGGCCAGCTCGGCCGCTTCGGCGCCGGCCGGTCGCGCGGCCAGCAAGGCCGGCCAGAACACGCTGAAGCCGAGCCCAAGCGCCAGGATGTTGTTGCCGGCACGCTCGTCCACCGCATAGGCCACATCGGCGGCGCGCAACTGCACGCGGTCTTGTTCGTCGACGATGCGCTCGCAGCTCCAGGCCAGGAACTCGGCCGGATTGAACGGCGAGGGCGCGATGTCAACAGACCGTGAGGCGCAGCCACCCAGAAGCCCCGCCGCCGCAGCGGTGGCAAGAAGGGCGGCAGCGACATCGCGCCGAGCGGTCTGAGCCATGATGAGGCGCATTGTGCCGCCGCCGGCCCTGCCCGCACCTCCGGCATTCGAAGGAGTGCAGCCCCGCGATCGGCCCCACGCGGGCAGGGCCGGGCGGCATACAGTGCACAGCCTCATGTGCACGCGTTACATCAGCCCCGAAGCCGGCGACATCGAGCGCCACTGGCACGTCGGCTCGCGCTCGCCGGCACCCTGGCCGCGCGAGCTGTTTCCGCGCTACCGCGGCCCCTTCATCCGCGCCGCGCGCGACAGCGCCGAGCCGGCGCGCGAGCTCGTGGTCGGCCAGTGGGCCCTGGTGCCCTGGTTCGCCAAGACGGCCACGCTGCCCTACCTGACGGTGAACGCGCGCTTCGAAGAGCTCGCCGCCAAGGCCAGCTACAAGCTGCCCTGGGCGCGTGGCCAGCGCTGCATCATCCCGGCGGCCTGCTTCTTCGAGCCGAACTGGGAATCGGGCCGCCATGTCGCCTGGCGCTTCGCCCGCACCGACGGCCGGCCCTGGGGCCTGGCCGGCTTGTGGAACACCTGGGTCGACAAGGCCAGCGGCGAGATCGTCGAGAGCTACACGATGCTGACGCTGAACGCCGACGCGCACCCCTTGATGCGGCGCATGCACAAGCCCGACCCCAAACGGGCGGCCGATGCGCAAGACAAGCGCAGCGTCGTGCCCATCGAGCCGGAAGACGTGGACACCTGGCTGCACGCCCCGCTGGCAGAGGCCGCGGCGCTGGTGCGGCTGGCGCCGCTTGAAGACTTCGAGGCCGGCCCGGCCTGATCAAGCCGACCCGGCCCAGCGCCGCGCCTCGTGCACGGGCCTGTTCGTAGGACCAGGGTGAGCGCCTCGCGCGCGGCCTCCAGCGCCTCTCTCAGCCGGCCCTGGCGCAGGCGCACGACGGCACGCGGCTCTGCGCGACCTGCGTTGCGTGCACCTCGCGCGCTTCGTACCCGCCCCCGATGGCTCGGCCCCGGTACGTGGTGACCGAGTTCGACGGCGACGCTGACCCCGCCGGCTACGACGAGGCCATGCAGTCCTGCCTGATGGACTTCGTCGTCACGCTCGGGCCGGTGTTCGGCGCGATGCGCAACTTCATCCGCCTCGTCATGCGCCACAACATGGCGATTCCGGTGTGGTCGGCACTGCCCGACGCGACCGTGATCGACCTGCTGTTCAGCCGCCGCGTGCTGTGAGGAGCACGCCGCTGTGGCAGACCGACCCGTACTTTCGGTCGGTGGCGAGCCGGAGTTGGAGACAGACGCCGAACTGGAGCGGTGGCAACCGCACTAAGAGCAAGGCGAACCCCGAAGAACGTCGTCGAGAATGGCGACCGCGAATTTGCCAGGGAGGCAGCGGCACCGTGTTCGAGCAAACCTTCAAGAACATCGACGACATCCTGCACAAGGATGCAGGCTGCACCAGCGAGCTGGACTACACCGAGCAGTCGTCCTGGCTGCTGTTCCTGAAGTACCTCGACGCGCTCGAAGGCGACAAGGCCAACGAGGCCGCGCTCGAGGGCAAGCGCTACAGCTTCATCCTCGATGAGGCCTACCGCTGGGAGTCCTGGGCCGCGCCCAAAGCCGCCGACGGCAAGTTCGACCACAACGCGGCGCTGACAGGCGATGACCTGCGCGACTTCGTCAACAACAAGCTCTTCCCCTACCTGGCCGGCTTCAAGCAGCGCGCCAGCGGCCCGAACACCATCGAATACAAGATCGGTGAGGTCTTCAGCGAGATCAAGAACAAGGTCCAGAGCGGCTACAACCTGCGCGATGTGATCGAGCTGGTCGACCAGCTGCGCTTCGGCTCACAGACCGAGAAGCACGAGCTCTCGCACCTGTACGAAGCCAAGATCAAGAACATGGGCAACGCCGGGCGCAACGGCGGCGAGTACTACACGCCGCGCCCGCTGATCCGCGCCATGATCAAGGTGCTGGACCCGAAGATCGGCGAGCGCATCTACGACGGCGCCTGCGGCTCGGCCGGCTTCCTGTGCGAGGCCTTCGACTACTTGCTGCCGCAGGCCAGCAAGGCCGACGACCTGAAGACGCTGCAGACGCGCACCTTCTACGGCAAAGAGAAGAAGAGCCTGGCCTACGTCATCGCGATCATGAACATGATCCTGCATGGCATCGAGGCGCCGAACGTCATCCATGCCAACACGCTGGCCGACAACATCAGCGACATCCAAGACAAAGACCGCTACGACGTGATCCTGAACTCGGCCGGGGCGGCGCTGTCGCAGGCCGACTTCGCGATGTCGAAGTTTGCCGTTAACGAGCAGTACGGCGGCAACCTGCTTCGCAAGGCCATCGACTACTTTTGCCACCTGGCCGTGGCACCTGGGTTCCTGAGCAAGATCGAGAAGGGCGACAAGGCGTTCGTCGCGTCGGAGTTCTTCCCGAAGCTGCAGTGGATGAGCGATGTCAACGACGACATCTATGACCCCACCTACACCGACATGCTGCGAGTGGCGTTCACGTCGGAGTTCGGGCGCGGCAAATTGCAGGACCTGGTGGCGCTGCTGTCGGGCCGGAACTTCGAGACCAAGGCCTACGAAGAAGCGGTGGCCGAGGCTTCGTTTGCCAAGCTGAAGAGCGGCATCCTGGCGTTCATGAACAAGACCCACTTCGACCGGATCACGATGATCCTGCGGTCGGCCGGGTTCGTGACGAGCAACCTGATCAGCAGCCAGAACGCGGTCAAGAGGCCTGCGCCCGCGGTGGAGTCCTTCGCCAGCGTCTGGGACGCGCTGGTCAACATCGCGACCGCGATGGGGCGGGAGGTGCACTTCGAACTGCAAGCTGCCTGAGGACGCTCAACAGGTTCGAAGGTCGTTTACTGGCGGGGCAGGAAGAATGGAGCCCCAAACAGCCTTCGGTGAGGAGGGCTTCTGAACTGATCGGGAGGGGGATTCGAACCACCCTCTCTCGCATGAGTCGGCTATCGACCCGGATTAGGCAGCTGCCGCACTGGTCTCGGTGCGGCGAAGCGGCCGTCCCGATCGGTACGAACTAGACACCCGACAACACCGCGTCCAAGGCCGACACCAGCGCGCTGGCTTGCGAAGCCACGTTCTCCACAGGTCGCCGCAAGACCTTCGCGGACAAAGGTGCGGCGTAGTGCGCCAGCGCGTGCAGCCGCTGGCCTTTCACCATGATGACCGGACATAGCGCGGTCGGCACCTTGGTCGCAACATCGAGCACAGCCAGCGGCATGGTCAGCCGCGTGGCCAAGGCATCCAGCAGATCGCTCTGGACCACCACCACGTAGGGGATGCCCGCGGCCGCGCTGCCGCTGGGGTTGGTGAAGACGTCGTACTGGGCCATCGGCTGCTCACCACGGGCGCAGGTCGGCGCCAGGAATGCCGTGCTTCTCGAAACGAGCGTTCTGAACGGCGATCCAATCACCGTACTCGGCTTCGAACGCCTTCTTGCGCGCGGCTCGGCTCGCCCTGTCGTGGTTGGCCTTCAGGGCCTGGTATTGCTCGGCCGAGAGGATCACGGTGTCGAGTTGGCCGGCTTTTTCCACGAACACAGGTTCGCGCTTGGCTTGGGCGCAGAGGCTGCCAAAGCGGTTCTTGGCTTCTGTGGCGGTGACGCGCATGGTGGTCTTCCAGGATGTTTGGCCATTTTAGCCATTCACGACCACGGGCGCAAAGCGGTGCGGCATGCGCGTCGGCCTGTGCTGCAGTCCGCCCAAATGGTCCTCCATCGAGCCCATTCCTCAGCGCCGTCCTCGGAGAACGCGTCCCATCACTGCCATCGTCAAGGAGAGCAACTGGACCCAGACGGAAGCCGCGCAGCGATGTGGGGTGACCCAGCCGCGCATCAACGACCTCCTGCGAGGCCGGGTGTCGCGCTTTTCGCTGGACGCGCTGGTCAACATCGCGCCGCGATGGGGCGGGAGGTGCGCTTCGAACTACAAGCTGCCTGAGGCCGCTCAGCAGGTTCGAAGGTCTGGTACTGGCGGAGAGGGAGGGATTCGAACCCTCGGTACGGGAGGACCCGTACGCCGGATTTCGAATCCGGTGCATTCGACCACTCTGCCACCTCTCCGGTAATGCGTGGTCTCGCGCTGAGCGAAGCCGCGCATTCTATGCCGACTCCGCCCCCGCTTCTGCTGCCTCAGGCGCGCAGGAATTCCGCTCCGCCCAGGTAAGGCCGCAGCGCCGCCGGCACGCGCACGCTGCCGTCGGCCTGCTGGTGGTTCTCGAGCACCGCCACCAGCGCGCGGCCCACGGCCAGGCCGCTGCCGTTGAGCGTGTGCACGTACTCGGGCTTGCCGGCGGCGTTGCCCCCACCCGGACGAAAGCGCGCCTGCATGCGCCGCGCCTGGAAGGCGTCGCAGTTGCTCACCGAGCTGATCTCGCGGTAGGTGTCCTGCGTCGGGATCCACACCTCGATGTCGTGCGTGCGCGAGCCCGCAAAGCCCATGTCGCCGGTGCACAGCACCACCACGCGGTAGGGCAGCTCGAGCTTCTGCAGAATCTTTTCGGCGTGTCCCGTCATCTCGTCCAGCGCCGCGGCGCTGTGCTCGGGGTGCACGATCTGCACCATCTCGACCTTGTCGAACTGGTGCTGGCGGATCATGCCGCGCGTGTCGCGCCCGGCGCTGCCGGCTTCGGAGCGGAAACACGGCGTGTGCGCCGTCAGCCGGATGGGCAGTTGCGCCGCGTCGAGGATCTGCCCGCGCACGGTGTTCGTCAGCGGGATCTCGCTGGTGGCGATGAGGTACTGCTCGGCCTGCGGCGCATCACCATCGTCAGCTCCGCGCGTGACCCAGAACATGTCCTGCTTGAACTTCGGCAGCTGCCCGGTGCCCTCGAGGATGTCGCCGTTGACGATGTAGGGCGTGTAGCACTCGGTGTAGCCGTGCTCCAGCGTGTGCGTGTCG
>JBIJAP010000303.1:0-4711 GCA_044345715.1 Rubrivivax sp. | reverse complement strand
CCATTGCGTCGAGCTGGGCGGCGTCCTTCAGGTAGGCATCGCCCAGCCAGCCCGAGCTGCCAGCGGTGAGCTTCTGGCCCTTCAAAAAGGCAGTCAACACCTTCGCATCGACCTCATCGGCTGACAGGTCCTCGGTCTTGCCGGCCACCGCCGAAGCCACCGCGAACAACGCGCTCATGCCGGTGTTGGAGCTGGCCGGGTTGGTCATGGCGTAGCGCAACTGCCCGTTGCCGGCGGCCTGCGCGATCTGTGCCCAGCTGGGTGGCTGCTGCTGCCAGCCGAGCTCACGCACCTTGGCCGCCTTCACTCCCAGTACCACGCGCGAATAGAAGAGCTTCTCGCGCGCCAGTGGCTTGGCCACCAGCGCCAGCGACGGATAGGCGCCATTGGCCGGCAGGATGGCATCGAAGCGCTCCCCGCCATTGATGCGCTCGACAATGTCCAACGTGCCGGCGTAGCTGAGCTTCAGGCTCACGCCCGCTGCGCGCGCGGCCTGCACCAGCGCTGGCTCGATGTCGCGCACTTCGGAGCCGGCGAGCACGGTGAACACCGGCGCATCGGCTGCTGGCGATGGGGGTGCATCGGTCTTGCTCTTGCCGCAGCCGGCCAGCAGCAACACCGCGGCTGCACACAGCGCCGCCGCCGCAGCCGGCCAGCTGCGGCGTGTCACAGCCGGACCTCGCCCGCAGCGAGCACCGCCTGTGCGCCTTCCTGGTTGCGCACGCGGTCGAGGTAGGTGCGCGACTTGGTGATCTCCTGGCCCAGTGAGTCCACCGTGGTCTGCATCGACGCCAAAGCCTTGGTCTTGAAGTCGGCGATGGTGTCCATCGTCTGGTAGATGTTGGCGAAGGCCTTCTGCAGCTGCGCGATGTCGATGGTGCTGCTCGCCGCCTGCTGGTGGATGGCGGCACTCTGGTCGCGCAGCATCTCGCTGGTGCTGGCGATGAGGTTGCCGGTGGTGGTGTTGAGCGCGCTGATCTGGTCGAGCACCAGCTTCTGGTTGGCCAGTGCCTGCGCCACGATCACGGCCGTGCGCAGCGCACTCACGGTGGTGGTGGTGGCGCGGTCCACGCCCTTCATCAGCTCGAGGTTGTTTTTGCGGATGAGGTCCAGCGCCAGGTAACCCTGGATGTTGACGCTCATCTGCGTCAGCAGGTCCATGACCTTCTGGCGCGTGTAGAAGAGCATCTCCTCGCGCACCACGCGCGCCTTCTCGGGGTCTTGCGCGTCGAGCGTGCGCGCCTTGGCATCGAGCTCGGCGTCGAGCTTCTTGCCGATGTGGAGGTACTTCTCGAGCCGCTCCATCAGGCTCCAGAGGTTGGTCTTCTCCTGCTCGATGGCGGCGTTGTCGCGCAGCAGTTCGTCCTTGCCGCGCTTGAGCGACTCGATGATGGCGTTGAGGTGCGCTTGGCTGCTCTGGTAGCGGTCGAAGTAGTCAACGAGCTTGTTGCCCATCGGAATGAAGCCCAGCAGCTTGCGCGCCGAGAACAGGTCGCCCTGGCGCGAAGGGTCGAGTTCCTCGATCTTGCGGCGCAGATCGATCAGACCCTTGCCGATTTCAGAACCCTGGTCGAAAAGGCCATTGTCGAGCGACTTCACGGGCCGCTCCAGCATGCGGTTGGACACCGCAGCCGAGGCCTCGACATCCTTGTTGCCCATCGAGTGGATGCGCGCGACGGCTTCCTTGAACTTCGGATCCTGGCTGTCGTGGGCAGTGATGTCGTCGATGAACTGGCGCACCTGTGCATCGAGCTCGGCCACGGCCTCGGGCTTCAGGCGCACGCGGCCGCTGGCGGACTCCACCGGCACCGCGGCCACCGGCTGCGGCGGCTCGAGCGTGAACGCGTCGGGCGGCGAGAGTTCCTGCGTCGTGGTCTGGATGGGCTGGTTCATGCGGGGCTCCTTTACTTGAATCGGGCCTCGATGGCCACGATCATGCGTTCCAGCCACTCGTGGCTGGGCGGGTCGATCACGTCCACCAGCAGCTCTGGCACCGCGATGCCACGCTGCTTCCAGAGCTCGGGACCCTTGGCCTCGCCGCCGGTGCGAAAGCCGTATTCATGAGCAAGGGCGCGCAGCTTGGGGTCGCTTTCCAGCGCCTGCCCTAGCCGCACGCCGGCCGGCGTGTAGGGCACCAGCACGTGCTTGGAAAAGACGGTCGGGCGCGGGTACAGGATGACCATCTCGCCTTTGATCTTGTCGGGGTGCTTGAGCCAGAACTCGAGCATCTGCGACTCGTAGGCCATCAACAGTGGAGCCTTGCCCATGCCCAGTGCCAGGTAGTCTTCGAAGGGGCCCGCCGAGGACTGTTCCTGAAATCCCTGGCGCAGGAAGAGCGGCGCCACCTGCGGCAGCACGCGGTCCACATCTTCAGCGCTTTGCACCACCTGCTGGTTGTTGGCCAGGTAACTGGCCAGTGACAGGTACATCGCGGCGCTGTTGGAGGTGCGCACGTCGGTGGAGTTGACGAGCACCGCCTTGCCGGTGGCAAAGGCCGCGCTGCCCTTGAGGTCGCGCCAGCGCGCGCCCTTGTCGATGAGCGCCATCAGCGCTGGCAAGTCGACCAAGTAGTACAGGTCGCCCTGTCGCTCGGCAATGCCGTTGGCCACCAGGATGTCGGCAATGGGTCGCCAGCTGGCCACCACCATCGGCGTGTAGAAGGGGTTGAACACCGCCGCGGCCTTGGCCTGCTGCCGCAGCTGCGCCGCGGCCGGTGCGCCCGAAGGGAAGCCGAAGTCATAGGCCTTAGGGTCGTAGCGCAAGGCGATGGCGCGCGAACCCGCCTTCTCGGCCGTCACGGTGATGCCCTGCGCTGCAAGCGCCTGCTGCACACGCACGTCGGCAAAGAAGGCTTCCTTCTCCGAGCCGATGAGGCCGCGCACGCTGACGGCCTGCGCCTGCGCGCTGCGCGCTGCTTGCTCGGCCGTGCGCTCGTCACCGACCTTCAGATTGGAGTACCAGATGCCGCCGCCCACTGCCACCAACAGCAGCGCTGCCAGGGCCGGAGCCACGAACTTGCGGATCTCCATCGTTCAGTCCTTTGCCAATGCGCGCACCGAGACCACCCACCATGACTCGATGATGACGTCATATGATGACGATGTCGAGTCAAGGCGACGCTAGGGCTGTGCAGCCCTTGCGTCAAGAGCGCGCAGAAGCAACAGGGCCATGCCAGCCCTGCGGGTTCGGATCAGAACGAGATCAGAACGGATAGTGCCGTTCACCCGTCTGAACCGTGATCCAGCGCAATTCGGTGAATTCAGCAATGCCGGCCCGGCCGCCAAAGCGGCCCCAGCCGCTGCCCTTGACACCCCCAAACGGCATCTGCGCCTCGTCGTGCACCGTGGGGCCGTTGACGTGGCAGATGCCGCTCTCGATGCGCTGCGCCACCGTGAGCGCACGCGCCGTGTCGCGGCCAAAGACGCTGGCCGACAGGCCGTACTCGTTGTCGTTGGCGCAGTCGATGGCGGCCTCGACGCCGTCCACGCGCACGATGCACTTCACCGGGCCGAACGTCTCTTCGGAGTAGATGCGCATCTTCGGCGTCACGTGGTCCAGCAGCGTGGCCGGCATCAGCGTGCTGTCGGCCTTGCCGCCGCACACCAGCTTGGCGCCCTTGGCCAGCGCGTCGTCGATCAGGGCGTTGCAGTGCTCCACCGTGCCCATGCCGATGACGCTGCCCAGCACCACCGGCTCGGGCTTGCGCGGGTCGCCCAGCGGCAGGCCCTTGGCCTTCTTGGCGAACATGGCCACAAAGTCGTCGGCGATCTTGCGGTCGACGATGAAGCGCTCGGTGCTCATGCAGATCTGGCCGCTGTTGGCAAAGGCGCCGAAGGCCGCGCCGTTGACGGCGGCCTCCAGGTCGGCATCGTCCAGCACCACCATCGGCGCCTTGCCGCCGAGCTCCAGCACGCTGGGCTTCAGGTACTTGGCACACGTCAGCGCCAGCAGCTTGCCGACGCGTGTGCTGCCAGTGAAGTTGACGCGCCGCACCGCCGGGTGCGCGACCATCGCCTCCACCACCGCAGCGGCATCGGCAGGCGCGTTGGTGATGTAGTTCACCACGCCGGCCGGGAACCCGGCGTCCTGGAAGGCCTGCACGATGAGCTGGTGCGTGCGCGGGCAGTTTTCGCTGCCCTTCAGGATGACGGTGTTGCCACAGGCCAGCGGCGTGGCGATGGCGCGCACGCCCAGGATCACCGGCGCGTTCCAGGGCGCGATGCCCAGCACCACGCCTGCCGGCTGGCGCACGCCCATGGCCAGGCTGCCGGGCACGTCGGACGGAATCAGCTCGCCGCCGATCTGGGTGGTGAGCGCCGCCGCCTCGCGGATCATGCCGGCGGCCAGCATCACGTTGAAGCCGGCCCACATGCCGGTGGCGCCCGTCTCGGCGGGCACGGCTTCGACGAACTTCGGCGTCAGCGCCTCCAGCGCATCAGCGGCCTTTAGCAGCAGCGCGCGGCGCTCGCTGGGGCCGGTGGTCTTCCAGGTCTTGAAGGCCTCGGCGGCGGCATCGGCGGCGGCCACGGCGTCGCCGGTGCTGGCCGCGGGTGCGCGGGTGGCCACGCTGCCGTCCAGCGGGTTGCGGCGCTCGAAGGTGGCGCCCTTTTCGGCGCTGACGGCCAGGCCGTTGATGAGCATGCTGAGTTCGGACACGGTCTTCTCCTTGGGGTCTTTCGCATTGGCGGCAGATGTCTTCTCGGCCGGCTTG
>JBIJAP010000198.1:0-6798 GCA_044345715.1 Rubrivivax sp. | reverse complement strand
AGCAGCAAGACGCGCAAGCCCGAACTGCGCCGCGGCGGCAAGCCGCAGCGCGTGGCGGCCAAGCCGATGACACGCGACATGGAGCTCTGGGAGGCCGCCGGCGGCCACTGCAGCGCCAATGAGCGCCGCGCCGACGAGGCCAGCCGCGACGTCGAGGCCTGGCTCAAGTGCCGCTACATGCGCGAGCGGCTCGGCGAGGAGTTCGGCGGCACGGTGAGCGCCGTCACGAGCTTCGGGCTGTTCGTCACGCTCGACGCGCTCTACGTCGAGGGCCTGGTGCACATCACCGAACTCGGCGGCGAGTACTACCGCTACGACGACGCCCGCCAGGAACTGCGCGGCGAGCGCACCGGCATTCGCTACTCGGTCGGTACGCGGGTGCGCGTGCAGGTCAGCCGCGTCGACCTCGACGGCCGCAAGATCGATTTCCGCCTGGTGCGCGAGGGCGATGCCGAGTGGCCGTTGCCCCGCACCGCGCCGGCCAAGGGCGGCGAGAAGGTGGACTCCGCGGCCGCAGAACTCGCGGCCGTGAAGCAGGCCGACCGGGTGGCGCGGGGCGCCACGCGGGCTGCGAAGGCCGCGAAGGCGGGGCCGGGTGGGCATGCCGGACACAAGCCGGCCGCGGGCGGCTCTGCCGGCGCTGGGCGCACCGCGAGGTCGCGCAAGCCGGGCCCGCAGCGGCCTGCGCCGAAGCCGCGAAATCGGCGCTGAGCCGGCGTCGAGCCGGCGGAAACAGCTCAGCCTGCCAGCAGCATCTGCTCGATCAGCGCCGTGGCGCGCAGCGGGCGGCCGGGGCTGGTCTGTGCAAAGCGGTCGGCCGCATGGCCGTGCCGCCACGCGGTGGCGGCGGCGATCGTGCCGGGCTCGCTTTCGGGCAGCCCGGCCCAGGCGCCGCCCAGCCAGCCGGCCAGCACGTCGCCAGTGCCAGCACTGGCCAGCGCGGCATTGCCGGTGGGGTTGACGAGCAGCGGCGCCCCAGGGGTGGCGATCACGCTGCCTGAACCCTTGAGCAACACCGTGGCGCCGAGGTTCGAGGCCAGTGCGGTGGCGGCGGCGAACCGATCGTGCTGCACGGCGGCGGTGTCGCAGCCGAGCAGCCGCGCGGCCTCGAGCGGGTGGGGTGTCAGCAGGGTCGGCAGGCCGCGTTGCGTGCGCCTCAGCAGCGCGCTGCGCAACGCGGATTCAGCGGCGATGGCGTTCAGGGCGTCGGCGTCGAGCACCAGGCGCGCGGCATGGCGCAGCAGCGGTGGCAGCGCGGCTGCGATGCGATCGCCGCCGCCACAGCCGGCCACCACCGTGGCGGTGGCCAGCGTGGCGGGCTCGTGCGCCCAGGCCAGCGGGCGCAGCATCAGTTCATGCCGCGGCGCCGCCAGGCTGCGCTCATCCAGCGGTACGAGGTAAACGCGGCCCGCTCCTGCGGCGAGTGCTGCCTCGGCCGCCAGCACGGCAGCGCCCTCCATGCCTTCAGCACCGCCCACGACCACCACGTCGCCGAAGCGGCCCTTGTGGCTGGCGTGCGGCCGCTCGATGGCTGTGGGCGCCGCCGACAGCCACGCCGTGGACCGTGTCGCGGGGTGCCCCAGGTTGTCGAGCCACATCTCGCCCGCGTGGTCGCGGCCTTGGTGCGTGAAGCAGCCCGGGCGCAGCGACAAGGGGCACAGCGTCGCGCTGGCGATCACGGCCAGCTCGCCCATCACCGCGCCGGTGTCGGGGTGCAGGCCGCTGGGCAGATCGATGGCCAGCACGGGCGCGTGCTGCGCGCGGATGGCGGCGATGGCACGGGCCACGGCGCTGCCGGTGGCGTCGAGGCCCGGGCCGCTGATGCGCCGGCTGCTACCCAGCCCCAGCAGCGCATCAATGACCAGGTCGGTGGCCGCGAGTTGATCGGGGCAGGGCGACGGGGCGATGCCAGCCTGCAGCAGGGCGTCGAGCGCGCCGGCCGTGTCGGCCGAGGGCGGGCGAGCCCCGGGCGTGTGGTGCACCCGCACCTGCCACCCGGTGGCGTGCAGCAGCCGGGCCACCACGAAGCCGTCGCCGCCGTTGTCACCGGGTCCGCAGACCACCGTGACCCGCCGGGCGCGCGGTGCCAGTGCGAGCGCCAGGCGCGCCACCGCGAGCCCGGCGCGCTGCATCAGCGTGCCGGCGGGGTGAAGCCCGCGCGCCTGGGCCTCGTGGGCACGGGCGGCGTCGGCATCGAGCAGCGCCCAGCGCTCGCGGCTGCCCGACACACGCAGCGGCGACGAAGGGGCGTAGGCTCTCATGCGCCGATTGTGCGGCGCCGTTGCGAGCCTGCCTGCGTCAGGCGGACTTCGAGAAGCCCAGCCGGGACACCCCCAGCCGCGACAGATCGAGGCCGGCGTCTCGCCCCGCCAGACCTGCCGCCAGCACCCGCGCGCTGCCGCAGGCCAGGGCCCAGCCGTGGCCCCCATGGCCGAGGTTGAGCCAGACGCCGGGCAGGCCGCTGGCGCCGAGCAGCGGTGCGCCATCGGGCAACATCGGTCGTGCGCCGGCCCAATGCTGCGCCTCGCGCATGACGGCGCTGCCGGGGAACCACTCGTCGAGCACGCGGTACAGGCCGCGCAGGTGGCGCATCGGCTGTGCATCGGCGGAGCCGCCGATGCGGTGTCCGCCTGCCACACGCACACGCTGGCCCAGGCGCGAGATCGTCACTTGGTGCCGTTCGTCGATCACCGCCGCGCGCGGGGCGTGCGGAAGCTGACCGTCGACATGGTTGACCGGTGCCGTCACCGACAGGCCCCACACCGGCACCAGCGGCAGCCGGATGCCAGCAGACGCCAGCAGCTCGCCAGCCGCCGCGCCGGTGCACAGCACCACGGCGTCCACCTTCTCGACGCGGTCGGCATCGACGACGACCTCGGGTCGAGCGCCGGGCCGAATCGCGCGCACGGTCGTGTCGAAGCGAAAGCTCGCGCCCAGCCGCACGGCCTCGGCCTTCAGCCGGTGGGCGAACTGGCGGCCGTTGCCGACGGCGTCCTGCGGCAGGCGCACGGCCGCGCGCAGCGGGGTGGCCGGGTTGAGCGAGGGTTCGATCTCGCGCGCCTTGGCAGCGTCGAGCAGTTCGAATGCGACTTCGAGTTCGGCCAGCCGCTTGAGCACCGGCCGGTGCGCGCGCAGCGCCCGCTCGTTGCGCAGCAGCACGAGCACGCCGTCGGCTTGTTCGAAGTCCAGGTCCAGGGCCTGGGTCAGCTCGAGCAGGCGCTGCCGGCTGAGCACGGCCAGGCGCTGCATGGCGTTGCGGTTGGGTGCCAGCACCTGGGCGCGGCGTGCCAGCAGCGCGCGCCACAGCCAGGGCAGCTGGCCCAGGGCCGACGGCGCCAGCTGCAGGCCGGCCAGTGAAGCTGGCAGCCCGGGCAGCCAGCGCCAAGGCCCGCCCGGACCGGACCAGGGCGCGACTAGGCCCGGTGCGACCACGCCCGCATGGGCGAAGCTGGCTTCTGCGGCCACGCTGGCGCGCCGTTCGAATACCAGCACGTCATGGCCTTCGGCGGCCAGTTCATGCGCAGTGGTGACACCGACGATGCCGGCTCCGACAACGGCTACGCGCATGGGCGTCCGGCGGGCCCGGCGAAGGCACGTGATAGCATCTGGGGGTTTTGCCTCGTGGCGGGTCTGAAATCAGGCCGGTGCAGTTTTCGGGGCGATCCAAGCTCGATCTCTCTGTGGATCGAAATCGCGAACCCGACCGAACCAAGGTGTCGTGGGGTGTGTGTCAAGCAGCAAGCTTCACCTGAAAGCTGCGACGTCCACCACTCGATGTAACGGCGGGATTCTAGACACAACCTTTGGAGTTTCCATGTCTGTCTCGATGCGTGAAATGCTGGAAGCCGGCGTCCATTTCGGACACCAGACCCGCTTCTGGAACCCCAAGATGGCCCCGTACATCTACGGCCATCGCAACAAGATCCACATCATCAACCTCGAGAAGACGCAGCCGCTCTTCGACGACGCGATGAAGTTCGTTCGCCAGCTCTCGGCCCGCCGCGGCACGATCCTGATGATCGGCACCAAGCGCCAGGCGCGCGAGGTCGTGGCTCTGGAAGCCCAGCGTTGTGGCATGCCCTACGTCGACCAGCGCTGGCTCGGCGGCATGCTGACCAACTTCAAGACCGTCAAGGGCTCGCTGAAGAAGCTGAAGGACATGCAGGCCACCAAGGAGGCCGGCACCGAGGCGATGATCAAGAAGGAAGCGCTGCTGTTCGACCGCGAGCTCGTGAAGCTCGAGAAGGACATCGGCGGCATCCAGGACATGGGCGCGCTGCCAGATGCAATGTTCGTCATCGACGTCGGCTACCACAAGATCGCCGTGGCCGAAGCCAAGAAGCTGGGCATCCCGGTGATCGGCATCGTCGACACCAACCACTCGCCGATCGGCATCGACTACGTCATTCCCGGCAACGACGACTCGGCCAAGGCCGTGGCGCTGTATGCGCGCGCCGTGGCTGACGCGGTGATGGAAGGCAAGGCCAACTCCACCTCCGAGGTGGTGCAGGCCGCTGCCGGTGGCGACGAGTTCGTCGAGGTCCGCGAAGGGGCCTGATCCGGCGTCTTTGCCCCGCGGCGGGTGTTCGTACCCGCCGCTGTCGTTTTCACTTCCAGGAGAAACATCCTATGCCCGCGATCACCGCCAGCATGGTGGCCGAACTGCGCGCCAAGACCGACGCGCCGATGATGGAGTGCAAGAAGGCCCTCACCGAGGCCGATGGCGACGCCGCCCGCGCCGAGGAAATCCTGCGCGTCAAGCTCGGCAACAAGGCCAGCAAGGCCGCCGCCCGCATCACCGCCGAGGGCGTGATCGCCGCGTCGGTAGCCGGCAGCACCGGTGCCATCATCGAAGTCAATTGCGAGACCGACTTCGTCAGCAAGAACGATTCGTTCCTAGCCTTCGTCAAGAGCGCCGCCGAGCTGGTGGCACAGCACGCACCGGCCGACGTGGCCGCGCTGTCGGCGCTGCCGTTGGCGCAGGACGGCTTCGGCCCCACGGTCGAAGACGTGCGCAAGGGCCTGATTGGCAAGATCGGCGAGAACATGTCGATCCGCCGCTTCAAGCGCTACTCGGGTGGCGGGCAACTCGCTAGCTACCTGCACGGCACGCGCATCGGGGTGGTGGTGGAGTTCACCGGCGATGACACCGCCGCCAAGGACGTGGCCATGCACGTGGCCGCCATGAAGCCCAAGGCGCTGTCGACGGCCGACGTCCCGGCCGAGCTGATCGAGGTCGAGCGCCGCGTGGCGGCCGAGAAGGCCGCCGAGAGCGGCAAGCCGGCCGAGATCGTGGCCAAGATGGTCGACGGGTCGGTGCAGAAGTTCCTGAAGGAGGTGTCGCTGCTGAACCAGCCCTTCGTCAAGAACGACAAGCAGACGGTCGAGCAGATGCTCAAGGAGAAGGGCACCCAGGTCGCCGGTTTCTCGCTGTACGTGGTGGGCGAGGGCATCGAGAAGAAGGTCGACGACTTCGCTGCCGAAGTGGCGGCTCAGGTCGCGGCTGCCAAGGCGCAGTAAGCGCGGCTTCAAGGCAGATGGCCCGCTTGCCGAGCGGGCCCATCGGGGGTGGTAACCCCCGGTGAGGCGGGCCGCCCGAGGTGGCCCGGCCCTTACACTCCGTGCTCTTCCACAGTTCAGGTTCCTGTCGATGCCGGCTTACCAGCGCATCCTTCTCAAGCTCTCCGGCGAAGCCCTGATGGGCGATGACGCCTACGGCATCAACCGCGCCACCATCGTGCGGATGGTGCGCGAGATCAAGGGCGTCACCGATCTCGGCGTGCAGGTGGCTGTCGTCATCGGCGGCGGCAACATCTTCCGCGGCGTGGCCGGTGGCTCGGTGGGCATGGACCGCGCCACCGCCGACTACATGGGCATGCTCGCCACGGTGATGAACTCGCTGGCCCTGGGCGACACCATGCGGCAGGAGGGCATCACCGCCCGCGTGATGTCGGCCATTGGCATCGACCAAGTGGTGGAGCCCTACGTGCGCCCCAAGGCGCTGCAGTACCTCGAGGAGGGCAAGGTCGTCGTGTTCGCGGCTGGCACCGGCAACCCGTTCTTCACCACCGACACGGCCGCCGCGCTGCGCGGCGCCGAGATCGGCGCACAGGTGGTGTTGAAGGCCACCAAGGTCGACGGCGTCTACACCGCCGATCCCAAGAAGGACCCGGCCGCCACGCTCTACAAGAACATCAGCTTCGACGAAGCGATCGCCAAGAACCTGCAGGTCATGGATGCCACCGCCTTTGCGCTGTGCCGCGACCAGAAGCTGCCCATCAAGGTGTTCTCGATCGTCAAGCCCGGCGCCCTGCAGCGCGTGGTGCGCGGCGAGGACGAGGGCACGCTGGTGCACGTCTGATGCCGATTTGACGAGGACGATCGATGACGATTGCCGACATCAAGAAGACCGCCGAAACCAAGATGGCCAAGTCCATCGAGGCGTTCAAGAACGAGCTCCACAAGATCCGCACCGGCCGCGCCCACCCGGGCCTGCTCGACCAGGTGCAGGTCGACTACTACGGCTCGATGGTGCCGATCAGCCAGGTGGCCAACGTGTCGCTGCTCGACGCGCGCACGATCAGCGTTCAGCCCTGGGAAAAGGGCCTCGGCCCCAAGATCGAAAAAGCCATCCGCGAAAGCGATCTGGGGCTGAATCCCAGCGCTCAGGGCGACCTGCTGCGCGTGCCGATGCCGGGCCTGACCGAAGAGCGCCGCAAGGAGCTCACGAAGGTGGTGCGCAACGCGGGTGAAGACGCCAAGATCGCCGTGCGCAGCGTGCGGCGCGAGGCCCATGAG